>JAPPBK010000072.1 GCA_026705105.1 Chloroflexota bacterium
CAGCGCTTTGCGCGAGGCGTTGACGCGGCCCAGGTTGTCGACTTCAATCACGATGATCTGCATCTCGTCGCCGACGCTGACGATGTCCTCGACCTTGTCGACGCGGTAGTCGGCCAACTCGGAAATGTGGACCAGCGCGTCCTTGCCCGGCACCATCTCGACGAATGCGCCGAAGGGCAGGATGCGCACCACCTTGCCGGTGTAGATCTGGCCCGGCTCGATGTCGCGAGTCATGGCGGAGACGCGATCGAAGGCCGCCTGGCCGGAGGCCTGGTCGACGGCGGTGATGAACACCGCGCCATCGTCCTCGACCGAAATCTCCGCGCCGGTGTCGTCCTGCAGCGCGCGGATGTTGCGTCCGCCGGGTCCGATCAGCTGTCCGATCTTGTCCTGCGGCACGTCCAGTCGCAGAATGCGCGGCGCGTGCGGCGACATCTGCTCGCGCGGCTCCGCGATGCACTCGGTCATCACGTCCATGATCTGCAGGCGCGCGTCGCGGGCCTGTTCGAGCGCGCGGCTCAGAATCTCGAGGTCGATGCCCTTGACCTTCATGTCCATCTGCAGCGCGGTCACGCCGTCGCGCGAGCCGGCGACCTTGAAGTCCATGTCGCCGAGGTGGTCCTCCATACCGACGATGTCGGTCAGGATCGCGACCTCGTCGTCTTCCTTGATCAGGCCCATGGCGATGCCCGCGATCGGCGTCTTGATCGGAACGCCGGCGTCCATCATCGAAAGCACCCCGGCGCAGACCGAGGCCATTGAGGTGGAGCCGTTCGAGGCGAGTACCTCGGAGACGATGCGAATCGTGTAAGGGAACTCGTCGAAGGGCGGCAGGATGGCGGCCATGGCTCGCTCGCCGAGCATCCCATGTCCAATGCTGCGCCGCGAGGGATTGCCCACGCGTCCGGTCTCGCCGGTCGAGAAGGGCGGGAAGTTGTAGTGGTGCATGAAGCGCTTCGAGTCCTCGGGCGTGAGGTCATCGAGCCGCTGCGCCATGCCCGAGCCCGCGAGCGTCGTAAAGCTGAGCACCTGCGTCTCTCCGCGCTGGAACAGGCCGGAGCCGTGCGTGCGCGGGACCAGGTCGACCTCGGCCGACAGCGCCCGCACCTCGGTCAGGCTGCGGCCGTCGGCGCGCACCCCGTCGTCGAGGATGCCGCGCCGCACGATCTGCTTCTCCATCGCGTCGAAGGCCTCGACGTGGGCGTCCGCGTCGGCTTCGTCGTCGAGCGATTCCAGCAGCGACGCCTTGACGGCGGCACGGCGACTGTCACGGTCGGCCTTGTCCTCGGCATCGCGCAGCGCGGAGCGCAGGTCGTCCCCCGCGCGCGCCTCGACGGTGGCCAGGATCTCGGCGTCGACCGATTGCGGCGTAAACGCACGCTTGACCGGTTGCACCTCGGCGGCCAGCGCCTCCTGCATTTCGCAGATCGTGGTGATCGCCTCCTGGCCCAGGGCCAACGCCTCGACCAGCAGCGCCTCGGGGACCTCGCCGGCGTCCGCTTCGACCATGGTGATCGCGTCCCGGGTGCCGGCGACGACGAGATTGAGGTCCGACTCCTCCAGTTGGGCGAAGGTCGGTTGGAGCACCAGCTCGCCGTCAACGTGGCCGATGCGCACCGAGGCGACCGGTCCGTCGAAGGGAATGTCCGACACGCAGAGCGCTGCCGAAGCCGCGATCGTGCCCAGCGTGTCAGGCGGGTTCTCCATGTCGACCGCGAAGATCGTGATGATCAACTGCGTGTCGTCGTTGTAGCCCTTGGGGAACAACGGGCGGATCGGCCGGTCGGTCAGGCGTGCCGAGAGCACGGCGGCGGTCGTCGGCCGACCCTCGCGGCGGAAGAACGAGCCGGGGATCCGGCCGGCGGCGTAGAGCCGCTCCTCGAACTCGACCGAGAGCGGGAAGAAGTCGATGCCGGGACGGGGCTTGGACGCCGTGGCGGTGCCCAGCATCATCGTGTCGCCGTAGCGCACGGTCACTGCGCCGCCGGCCTGTCCGGCCAGTTTGCCGGTCTCAATCGATAGGGTGCGTCCGGCGATTTCCTGCTGGACGGTTCTGGTGGTGATTTCCATGTCTGGGGTGGTACCTGTACTTTCCTGTGTCTCCGGTCTCTCACCGGTTCACTTCACGCCTTGCGGTTCACGCCTGGCTGAACGCGGGTGTCGGCGCTCGACGGGACGGCGCGGTGGCCGAATCTCGGGCGACGCCCGGAACGATGAGCGTCCGCCGGCGGCGCAGTCGGCGGACTCGGGCGCTTAGCGACGCAGGCCGAGCTCGTTGACCAGCGTTGAGTAGCGATTGACGTCCTCACGATTGAGGTAGCGAAGCTGGCGTCGGCGTTGGCCGACCAGTTTCATCAACGCGCGGCGCGTGTGGTAGTCGTGCTTGTGCTCGCGAAGATGGTCGGTCAACCGCGAGATGCGCTGGGTCAGCTGCGCGATCTGCACTTCCGGCGAGCCGGTGTCGTGCTCGTGCTGCCCGAACCGCGTCACGATTGCCGATTTCTCTTGCTTACTCAGCATGTCTACTCCGCGCCATAGGGCGAGTTGGGCGCGACGGGATTGCCGGGGTGGATGTTCGGTCTGCCTCTGGTGGCGTCTCTCGGCGGCTCTCCAAGCCGTCCGTCCCCCGCCGCTGCGTTGCCGCTGCCTGTTCGTTGCCTAGACGTTACCAGACGCACACGGATTCCCGCCCGATCTGGGTGGCGTATGCGACACTGCACCCCATGACGGTCCTGATGCGGCATCCAATCATGATCGTGCGGGCGCGGCTCGATCCCACGGTGCTGGAGCAGTTCGAGGACTGGCACCGGCGCACGCACCTGCCCCACGTGCTGGAGATTCCCGGCATCGTCTCCGCCTTCCGCGTGCGCGCCGCCGACCCGATCGCCGGGGCCCACCTGATGGGCTACACGTTCGAGGACGAGACCGTCGTGCAGTCCGCCCTCTCTTCCGAGCAGGCCCAGGTTGCCCGCCGCGACTGGGACTCGTGGGCCGATCAGGTCTACGAGCTCTCGGTGGAGATCTACGCCCCTCTGGCGCCGCTGCCGATCTTCCAGCACCACAACTGACAGTCGAGGAACGCCCTCTCGCCGTCATATCCGCCCCTATCCGTCATTCCCGTGCAGGCGGGTATGACGAGGTGTGGACGCGGTCCTTGGTCGGGCTTCCTCGCGCGGGCATGACGGAGTTGAGCGGGGCCCTAGAGATCCAGCGCGACCTCGTCCTTGATCGCCGTCTTGCCTTCAGGCAACGTGAAGAAGTTGCAGAAGCACGTGCCTTCGAAGTCGACCAGCCCGTTGAGCACTGGTTCGCAGACGCAGATCGTGTCGTCATTGTTGGCCGGTTGGCAGGGGCAATAGAACTTGCCGAAGCGCAGGCGCATGCTGACGAAGTCTTCAATCGTCTGGTCGGCGTTCATCAAGATGTAGCCGCGCTCTTCGCAGAACTTGTCCGCGAGTTCGGTCATCTCGGCGCGGTACTGGTCGCGCAGCGCGCGTTCCTCCTCCTCGGGCAGATCGGTCAGGCGCTCAAAGTCGACCATGGCGCGGCCTCTCTATCGCTGTCCCCCGCCTACGCAGGGGCAGGTTCGTTGCCTTGAGTCTAGGCCGAGGCTTCCGCGCGAGCGGCGGCAAAGCGGACGAGCGAGCGCACGGGCACGCCGGTCGCGCCCTTTACCTGCGTGCCGCGCGTCTTCGACGCGTCGTCGGTACCGGCCATGTCGAGGTGCGCCCAGGGCGTGTCGCCGGCGAAGCGGGCCAGGAACTTGGCCGCCGTGATCGCGCCCGCCAGCCGACCGCCGGTGTTCTTCACGTCGGCCACCTGGCTGCGAAGCTGCTCGTCGTACTCGGGGAACATCGGCAACTGCCAGAACTTCTCGCCCGCGCGCTTGCCTGCTTCGATCACTTCGGCGGCGATCTCGTCGTCGTTGGCCATCACGGCCGTGGCGACATCGCCCAGCGCCACCGCGGCCGCGCCGGTCAGCGTCGCCACGTCGATCAGCGGCGAAAGCCCCAGGTGATTGGCATAGGAGAGCGCATCGGCGAGGACCAGACGGCCTTCGGCGTCGGTGTTGATCACCTCGATCGTGGCCCCGTTCATCGCGGTGAGCAGGTCGCCCGGCTTGATCGCATTGCCGCCGGGCATGTTCTCCGTGCAGGGGGCGAGCGCGGTCACGTTGATCGGCAGCTTGAGGTCGGCGATCGCGCCCATCGAGGCGACCACTGCCGCCGCGCCCGACATGTCTTGCTTCATCGCTTCCATATTGAGAGCGGGCTTGATCGAGATGCCGCCCGTGTCAAAGGTGATGCCCTTGCCGCAGAAGCCCAGGCCGGGCTCGTCGGCGCCGCCGCGATGGCGCAGGATCAGGAACCTGGCCGGCTGGTGTGAACCCTTGGCCACGCCGAGGAATGAGCCCATGCCCAGCTCGGCGGCGGCGGCCTCGTCCATGACCTCGATCTCAACGTCGTGATCGGCTGCCCATGCTTCGGCGCGATGGGCAAGTTCAGTCGGAGTGAGCAGGTTCGACGGCTCGTTGGCCAGGTCGCGGGCGAAGTTCGCCGACCCGGCCAGCGATCGCCCCTCGGCGATGCCCGCATCAACCCCGTCCACGCTGCTCGAGTGCAGCGTGACCCGCTCGATCACGTTGGGCGTCTGCTTCGGCGCCTGGTGGCGGTCGAAGCGATAGAGGCCCAGGTCGAGGCCCTCGGCAATCGCGCCCGCGATCTCTCCAGCGCTCAGCCCGCACGCTTCGCCGTCCACGGCGATCGCGAGCGTGCCCGAGGCGAGCGAGCGCGCCTTGCGACCGCCCGTGGCCGCCGCATGACGAAACTCGTCCAGTCCCATCTGTTCGGCAGGCCCGAGTCCGGCGATCACGACGCGCGGCGCGGCGATCCGGCCGAACGTGTGGATGACCACAGTCTGGTTCACTGCGCCGGTCAACTCGCCCGCCGCGACGAGCGGCGCGAGGCCACCGTCGAGCGCCTCGTTGAGCTGGCGCAGCGTGCCGCCGTCGAGAATGTCGTCGTCCTTGGTCGCGAAGATCAGCAGGTGGTCGGCGTCGGCGTCGAGCGCAGGCTGACCGCTGGCGTGGATGTCCATGTCCGTCTCTCAAGGCCTCTGGGGGCGTGTCGTGTCGGTCGTGACGCAATCCAGACCATCCTAACGATCAGCCCGAATACTGTGGCCGAATGCGGGATTTCCTACGCGAACTGGCCGCTGTGGCCGTGGCCGCGCTGACTTACTACCTCGTGCGCGGGGCGGTCTCCGATCGTGCAGGGGAAGCGTTTCAGCGGGCCCGCGACATCCTCGAACTCGAAGTCCGCCTGCGGCTCGATTGGGAAACGGCGATTCACGAGGCCATCCTCGGCTCCGACCTGCTGATTGACCTCGCCAACGGCGCCTACTTCTGGGGGCACATGCCGCTGCTGATCGTCTTCGCCGTCTGGCTCTGGCGCGCCGACCGGGGCGTCTGGCGGCTGTTCCGCAACGCGCTGCTGATCTCGGCGGCGGCGGGCATGGGTTCGTACTACCTGTTCCCCACGGCGCCGCCGCGGCTGATGCCCGAGCTGGGCTACGTCGACACGCTCGCCCTGCGCGCCGCGCCGGCCTACCAGGCGCAGGAAGTCGGCCTGTTCGTCAATCCCTATGCCGCCCTGCCCTCGCTGCACGTCGGCTGGGCGTTGCTGGCCGGGATCGCGCTCTGGCGGGTCTCGGCTCGCTGGCCGGCTCGACTGCTGGCGATCGCGATTCCGCTGTCCCAATGCTGGGCCGTGATCGCTACTGCCAATCACTGGACGCTCGACGCCTTCGCCGGCATCGCCGTCTGCGTTGTCGCGTGGCTGATCGCCGTTTCGATTCGTAAGCTGAATCCGCAGATACAGAATCTGATTGCAAGGAGTTGAAGATGCTGATTGTGACGACCCCGGACGTCCCCAACCGCGAGATCGCCGAAGTCTACGGCCTCGTCTCGGCCAACTCCGTGCGCTCGCGCAACGTGGGCCGCGACATCCTGGCCGGGATCAAGAGCCTGTTCGGCGGCGAGATTCACGCCTACAAGCGCCTGATGCGGGAGACCCGAGAGCAGGTGCTGGCCGATCTCGTGGCGGAAGCCGAGGCGTTGGGCGCCGACGCCATCGTGACCACCCGCATGGCCTCCAGCGATATCGGCCAGAACCTGGCCGAGGTCTACATGTACGGCACGGCGGTCAAGCTGAAGTAACCACGCCTAGCTGGTCCGCTGCGGCCAGCCCGGATGCGACTTCAGCCGCTCGAGGATTGCCACGCCGACGTCGTACTTGTGCAGCAGCGGCAAGCGCTCCGGCTCGCCCGATTCGTCGAGCAGGACGACCCGGTTGGTGTCCACCTGGAATCCCGCGTCGGATTGGGATACGTCGTTCGCGACGATGAAGGCGAGACCCTTCTTCTCAATCTTGGCCCGCGCGTTGGCAATCAGGTCGTCCGTCTCGGCGGCGAAGCCGACCTTGAGCAGGTGCGGTGCGTCGATCGACGCGATCACGTCGGGATTCTCGACCAGCTCGAGTGTCATACCGCCGGTCTCGGCGTCCTGCTTCTTGAGCTTCGATTCGGCCGTCTCGGCGGGACGGTAGTCGGCCACGGCGGCGGCCATCACCAGCGCGTCGGCGCCGCGCGCCGCGTTCCGGATCGCTTCCTGCATCTCCAGCGCCGTGCCGACCGGGCGCACGACGATGCCGTAACTGCCCGCCGGCGGCGGCTGAGTCGTGACCAGCGTCACGGCCGCGCCCTGGTCGCGCGCCGCCTCGGCCACGGCGACGCCCATCTTGCCGCTCGAGTGGTTGCCCACGTAGCGCACCGGATCGATCGGCTCGCGCGTGCCGCCGGCGGTAACGATGATGTGCCGTCCGCGCAGAACGCCGACGGTCCTGCCGATCGCCGAGCGCGCGGCGGCGGCCAGCTCGACCGGCTCGATCAACCGTCCCAGGCCGCTGCCGCCCGAGGCCAGGCGGCCAGTCGCCGGCCCTGCGATAAACGCGCCTCTCGCCTTGAGCAGCTCCAGGTTCGCCTGCACCGAGGGCTGGCCGTACATCACCGAGTCCATCGCCGGGGCGACCACCAGCGGCGCGTCGGTCGCCAGCGCGGTCAGGGTGACCGGATTGTCGCCGATCCCCTGGGCCAGATTGGCGATCGTCGTCGCCGAGGCCGGCGCGACGAGCATCGCATCCGCCCGACGGCCCATCGCCACGTGCTGCTCAGCCGGCGCGGACGGATCCCAGAGGTCGACCGCGACCTCGCCCTGCACCAGCGAGCGGAATGTGAGCGGCGGGATGAAGCGGGCCGCCGCCGGCGTCAGCGCGACATCGACGATCGCCCCGGCATCTTCCAGCCGACGCGCCGCCTCGACGCTCTTGTACGCGGAGATCGAGCCGCTCACGCCAAGCGTGACCCGGCGGCCGCGCAACGGGCGCGGGATCGGCGCAGGATCGGCCTGACTCACGGCGTGCCCTCGGCGTTGTAGTAGTAGAGCTCGCGCAACCCCCAGAGAATCAGGTCCTCGTCCACCACGTCCAGCACCTTCGTCTCTTCGGCGATCCGCGGCGCCCAGCCGCCCGTGGCCACCACCCTGGCGTTGCCCAGCTCCTGGCGGAAGCGCGCGATGATCCCTTCCACCAGGCCGACGTAACCGAACAGGATGCCGCTCTGCAGCGCCGTCTCGGTGCGGGTGCCGATCGCCGCCGGGGGACGATCCAGATCGATACGCGCCAAGCGGCTGGCGCGGTCGAACAGCGCCTCGGTCGAGATGCCGATGCCCGGCGAAATCGCCCCGCCGATGTAGACCCCGGACTCGTTGATCGCGTCGAACACCGTTGCCGTGCCAAAATCGACCACGATCAAGGGCGGCGGACCGTAGCGCGAGACCGCGGCGACCGCATCGACGATGCGGTCCGCGCCCAGCTCCTCGGTGTGTTCGATTGCGACTCGCACCGGCTTGCGCATGTGCGGCGAGACCAACAGCGGCTCGGTGCGCAGGAACCGCCGGCACACTTCCTGGAAGACGGGCGCCAGCGCCGGCACGACCGAGGAGATGATCGCGCCGTCGATCTGTTCGATCCGGATGCCCTCATAACGCAACAGGGAGGCAACGAAGATGCCGTACTCGTCGGACAACCGATCGTGGTTCGTGGCCAGCCGCCAGGTGTGGACAATTTTACGATCGTTAAACACGCCGATCTGGAGGGTCGTGTTGCCGATGTCGATCGCGATCAGCACGAACCGATCTCCTCGTCGTTCGCTCAGGCGTTGCTGCCGCCTTCGCTGCGCGCATGTCCGAGCGCGCCGCCGCGCGACTCGGCATCCCGATTTCGTGCATTCTACGCGCCCGACCGTACTTGACACTGATCGCGGTGTCCGGCGCCGCACTGCCTACGGCCACTGTCCGCCGGACACTGTCAAGTGCCCTGATGTGCGTGGTGGAGAGCTTGGGGAGAATGTGGATGAGCGGTCACGTTCGGCGCCCCTCGCGACCGATTCGGAGCTTCCCTATTGTCACCGCCAGCGGCGATTAGTATGTTCCCTCAAGCGACCCCCGCAAAACGCATCGTATCTGGTCGTTACCCGGTATCTTTCCCGTCGCGTGAGTGGCGCGCAGTCACCAGGAGGCTCGAACGGCATGGTCACGAGATCAGTTCGCTCGTTCAACGATCCCCACTCCGACCCGCGCGCGATCTGGCAGCGCGCGCTCGAACTGCTTCGCAACACCCTGGGCCGCGACACTTTCGACACGTGGTTCTCCGAGACCCACGCGGTCGAGATTCGCGGCGGCGTCCTGCACGTCGGCGTGCCGACCGTGTTCAAGCTCGAAACCCTGCGCGGGAGCTACTACCCGCACCTCGCCTCCGCCGTCCGCGAGGCCGCCGGGCGGAGCATGGAGATCGAACTCCGCGTCGCTCCGCGGCCCGAGCCCGTCGCGCCGGCCTTGAACCTGCCCCCCGGCCAGGGCGCAGACGCCGAGCGAAGCCAACCGATCCAACCGGCCCGCAGCCGCCCATCGGTGCATGCCCAATCGACCTTCGACCGATTCGTCGAGGGCGCCTCCAACCAGATCGCGGTCACCGCCGCCCGACGGGTCGCCTTCCATCCCGGCGAGGACACCAATCCGCTCTTCATCTACGCCAACTCCGGCCTGGGCAAGACGCACCTGCTGCACGCCATCGCACACGTCACCATGCAGCGCTACTACACCGTGCTCGTCGACACCGAGTCCTACGTGCGTCAGTTCGTCAACAGCGTCGGCGCCGGCGAGCGGGCCGCCTTCCAGGAAAAGTACGAGTCGGCCGAAGTCCTGATCATCGACGACGTGCAGAAGCTGGGCGGCAAGGTCCAGACCCAGGACGAGTTCTACAACGTGTTCAACGCGCTGCATCAACGCGACCGCCAGATCGTGATCGCCTCCGACATGCCGCCACGACTGCTGACCGGCCTCGGCGAACGCCTGGTTACAAGGTTCGAGGGCGGGCTGGTGGTCGAGATCAATCCGCCCGGCCTCGAGTTGCGAATCGCGATTCTGCAGCGCACGTTGGACAACTGGCAGATGGAGATCGACGACGGCACGTTGCTGATGGTCGCCGAGCGCGGCGGCACCAACGTCCGCGCGCTACTCGGCGCGCTGCAACGCGTGCGCATGTACTCCGAGATGGAGCGCAGCCCGGTTACGCCCGCGATCGTGATGAAGGCGCTGGCCGGACTCCCGCACGAGGAGCTGCGCAAGGCGAAGCCGACCGTGGCCGAACTGATCGCAGCCGCAGCCGACATCACCGGCGTCCCGCCCGAGCTCTTCACCTCGCCGCGCAAAGACCGGCGCACCGCGCGAGCGCGCCAGATCGTGATGTACCTCGCTTGCCGCCACACCGACCTGTCGCTGCACGCAATCGGCGAGGCGCTGGGCGGCCGCGACCACTCCACCGTTCTGCACGGCCGAGACAAGGTCGAGCGCCTGCTCGCGCAGACCGCCGAAGCCGAGACCCAGTGGTGGCTACAGCAGATCTCCGAGATCCGCTCTCGCCTGCATCTCTAAACAGGCAATCGCCGCTCCATCCACGCGCCGCACGCCCAGGGCGGCCTCGCCCGGATTTCGTCCACGGCGCGTCCACCAACCGTCCAGCCGCAGCGGCCGCCGCTCCACGACCGACCAACGGCCGCGCATCGCTCATCGTGTGCCAGGGGCGGGATGTGGCCGCTTCTTCCCCAACGCCCAGAGCACAGACAACAACGTCAGCAGATATCCCTTACCTATGATCCAACACCTGACCACTGATCCGGAGCGGCTGCCGAGACTGTGGATAAACTCGTCTCATGATCGATGCGGTCGAGATCGACGTAGAGGCGGGCTCCGGCGGCCGCGGCGCCGTGTCGTTTCGGCGTGAGAAGTTCGTGCCTCGCGGCGGACCGGACGGCGGCCGCGGCGGCCGCGGCGGCGACGTCGTGGTGATCGCAAACAGTCAGCTCAACACGCTCAGGCGCTACCGTCGGCAGCGCCGTTTTCGAGCGGAATCGGGCGCCAACGGCGGCACCAACCAGCGGCGCGGCCGCAGCGGTTCAAGCCTGCTGCTGGAGCTGCCCGTCGGCACGATCGTGAGCAGCGTTGCCGGGGGCCGGACCGAACAGCTTGTCGACCTGGAGTCCGACGGTCAGTCGCTGGTCGTGGCCTGGGGCGGTCGCGGCGGGCACGGCAACATGTACTTCCGCAGCGCCACCAACCAGACGCCGCGCGTGGCCCAGAAGGGCGAACCGGGCGAGCGCCGCCGGCTCAAGTTCGAGCTGCGCGTAATCGCCGATGTCGGCATCGTCGGACTGCCCAACGCGGGCAAGTCCTCGCTCCTGCGCTATCTCAGCGCCGCCCGCCCGCGCGTGGCCGACTACCCGTTCACGACGCTTGAGCCGCACCTCGGCGTCGTCTCGGTCGGCTGGGACGAGTTCGTCATGGCCGACCTGCCCGGCCTGATCGAGGGCGCGGCCGAGGGCGCGGGCCTGGGACACGACTTCCTCCGACACACCGAACGCACGCGGGTGCTGGTCCACCTGATCGACGGCTCGCTGGACGATCCGCGCGCGGCCAAGCGCATGGTCGACCGTGAGCTGGCCGGCTATTCGCCGGAACTCGCCGCCCGTCCGCAGATCGTCGTCGTCAACAAGGCCGACCTCGAGGAGGTGGACGTGCTGCGCGAAGAGATCGTGGAGGCATTCGACGATCTCGATCATCCGCCGCTGTTCTGTTCCGCCGCGACGGGAGCGGGTACGGATGCGGTCGTCCAGGCATGCGCCGCAGCGCTGGTCGAGTGGCGTGAAGCGCAGCCGCCGCGAGAAATTGGCGTGCCCGTCGTCCGGCCGAGGCAGGACGGCCGCCGCTTCGAGGTCGAGGAGACATCCTCCGGCGTCTTCTCCGTGCGCGGCTCCTCGGTTGAGCGCTTCGTCGCCATGATGGAGCTGGACAACGACGAGGCGCTGGCCGAAACCTACCGCTGGCTCGACCGCCGCGGCGTCGCCGCGGCATTGCAACGCGCCGGCTGCGCCCCCGGCGACACCGTGAGGATCGGCCGCTCCGCCATCCGCTGGGAGTGGGAGCGATAGCGCCGGTGACCGAGCTCTCTGGACTCTCGGATCTACAGTTCGAACCGCACGAGCGGGTCGGGGCCCTGGGCGGCACGTTCGATCCGCTCCACCGCGCCCACCTGCATCTCGCCGATGCCGCCGCCCAGGCGCTCGAACTCGACCGGCTGATCCTGATTCCGGCCGGCGACCCCTGGCGCAAGCGCGACCGCGAGGTCACGCCGGCAACGCACCGGCTGGCGATGACCCTGGCCGCCGTTCGGGCGCGCCGCGGCGGCCTCGAGGTCTCCGACATTGAGATACGGCGCGACGGGCCGACCTACACGCTCGACACCGTGCGCGAGCTGCGCGATCGCGGCGCCGGACAACTCTGGTGGATCATGGGCGCCGACGCGGTGCTCGACCTCCAGCACTGGCACAAACCGAACGAGATACTCACCTGCGCCAGGATCGCCGCCGCCGTCCGCCCGGGCGCCGAACTCGATCGACGCCAACTCGACCGTATCGTGCCCGGTCTCGGCCGCTGGCTCGATTGGGTGCCGATGCAGCCGATCGAGCTGTCCGCGTCCGAGATTCGCGACCGCATCCGCCGCGGTGAGGACGTCTCCGAAGACGTGCCCGCCGCCGCGCTGGAGTACATCGGCGAGCATCGCCTGTACGCGTAGGGGCGCCCCTTGTGGGCGCCTGCAGATACTTTCTCGATCGCGGCTAGCTCCGGCCGATGACCTCCGGCGTGTAGTGCTCCTTGCGAGCCAGCACGGTCAGCCTGGGGCCGGGAGGGAACAGGAACGGTCGCAAGGGCAGCGTCTGCACCCAGGCGAAGCCCGCGTCGTAGGCGAGCTGCCCAACCTGGCCGAAGTTGCGCAGCGCGGGGTTCCGACCGTTGCGGCTCAGGGCGAGCGACCAGGCCGCGTTGACCGCGCCGGACCGCGAGGCCGCGATCTCCCACATCACGACCACGCCGTTGTGCGCCAGCACGCGCCACACTTCCTCCAGCGTCAGCACCGCATACTCGTCGTCCCAGTGGCGCAAGAGGTGCGGAAGGATCGCGAAGTCAATGCAGGCGTCGTCCAGCGGCAGACGGTGGGGCTGGGCCTGGATCGTGTCCACGCCGGCGCGGTCCAGCGGGCCCTGGTTGCCGTCGATCACGGCGAGCGGCGTCGGCTCGAGACCTGCCGACGCGGCGACCAGGGCCGCCATGCCGACGGCGTCGGGGCCGAATACGAGCAGCCGCTCAACGGGCGCCATCGCGGTCAAATCGACGAGCTGCGAGACGGGCGATTCCTGCAACGCCAACCGCGGCTGGTCCCGCCACCACTCGGCCAGCGCCGGAGGAATCCGGATCGGAGCGCGAGCGCTGGGCGAGTTGGACTTAGACGTCGATCCGCGCGAGATCGGCATGCTGCTCGATGAAGTGGCGGCGCTTGGCCGGGTCGTCGCCCATCAACTTGACAAACAGGTCGTCGGCCGCGTGTTCGTCGGCGATCGCGACCGACCAGAGCACGCGAGCGGCCGGGTCCATCGTCGTCTCCCAGAGCTGGTCCGCGTTCATCTCGCCCAGGCCCTTGTAGCGCTGCACCGAGACCTTCTTCTGGCCCTCGCTCTGCTTCTCCATGAACGTCTCCAGCTCGGCGTCCGAGTAGAGCCACTCCGCCTTCTGCCGGCCCGCCTGTACGCGGTACAGCGGCGGCTGAGCGATGTACAGCTTGCTGTCGTCGATCAGCTCGCGCATGTGGCGGAAGAAGAATGTCAGTAGCAGCGTGCGGATGTGCGCCCCGTCCGAGTCCGCGTCGGTCATGATCACGACCTTGTGGTAGCGCAGCTTGGACAGATCGAAGTCCTCTCCAATCCCTGTGCCCAGCGCCGTGATCAGCGTGCGATAAGCCTCGTGGCCCAGCAGTTTGTCCAGCCTCGCTCGCTCGACGTTGAGCACTTTGCCGCGCAGCGGCAGAATCGCTTGCGTGCGCCGGTCGCGGCCCTGCTTGGCCGATCCGCCGGCCGAGTCGCCCTCGACGATGAACAGCTCCGACAGGGCCGGGTCGCGCTCCGAGCAGTCCGCCAGCTTGCCGGGCAGGGACGCACCCTCCAGCGCGCCCTTGCGCTGGACTATGGCCCGCGCCTTGCGCGCCGCTTCGCGGGCGCGCGCCGTGGTCAGACACTTTTCCACGATCCGTCGGCCTTCGCGTTGCTGGCCGTCCAGATACTCGGCCAGCGCCTCGGCCGTGGCCGACTCGACCAGTCCCTTGATCTCCGGATTGCCCAGCTTGGTCTTGGTCTGACCCTCAAACTGCGGTTCGCCCAGCTTGACCGAGACCACGGCGGTCAGGCCCTCGCGCGTGTCCTCGCCGGTAATGTTCGGGTCCTTGTCGCCAAGCTGCTTGTTACGCCGCGCAAAGTCGTTGATCGCGCGCGTCACCGCCGAGCGGAAACCGGTCAGATGGGAGCCGCCTTCGTGCGTGTTGATCGTGTTGGCGAAGGCGTAGACCGAGTCCTGGAAGTCCGCGTTGTACTGGATCGCCACTTCGACGACCACCGGCGAGCCGTTGCCCGAGACTTCGCGGTCGAGGTGGAAGGGCAGCGGCTGCAGCACCTCGCGGTCCCGATTGAGGAAGCGCACGTACGACTGGATGCCGCCTTCGAAGTAGAAGTTCTTCTCGTCCGCCGGTTCGGATTCGTCGCCGGCGATCAGGTTGCGCTCGTCGCGGAAACAGATCCAGAGGCCCTTGTTCAGATAGGCGATCTCGCGGAAGCGTTGGGCCAGCGTGTGGAAGTCGTACTCGAGGTGGTCGATCACCTCATCGTCGGCGGTCCAGCGCACCATCGTCCCGGTCGGCGGCGCAGCGTCCTTGCTCAGCTTCTTACGCTTGACCTCACCGCTCGGCACGCCCCTGGCGTAGCTCTGGGTGTGGCAGCGGCCGTCGCGCCGCACTTCGACCTCAAGCCGGGACGAGAGCGCGTTGACCACCGAGGCGCCCACACCGTGCAGACCGCCCGAGACCTTGTAGCCGCCGCCACCGAACTTGCCGCCGGCGTGCAAAACGGTCAGGACCGTCTCCAGCGCCGAGCGGCCCGTCTTCGAGTGCTTGTCGGTCGGGATGCCGCGTCCGTCGTCGCGCACCTGGACCCAACCCTCGGCTTGCAGCGTGACCTCGATCCGCGACGCGTGTCCGGCCATCGCCTCGTCGACCGAGTTGTCGACGATCTCATAGACGAGGTGGTGCAACCCGGCCTGACCGGTCGAGCCGATGTACATGCCCGGCCGCCGACGCACCGCCTCGATGCCTTCGAGCACATCGATATCGGAGGCGTCATAACTTTCGACGCCGTTGCGCGACGGCGGAGCGACAGGTTCCGGTGCGGAAGCGCGAGGTTCGGTCGGAGCCGGCCCAGCGACCGGCTGCGATTGCTCGTCGTCTCTGCGATCAGTTTCGGAACCAAGCGGCAGTTCGGGCTGCGCAGCATCCTGCGGTGTGGTCAAGGCAATGTCCTGAACAGGCGAAGCGCGCCGCGCAAACGCAGTCAACTCACGGGCGCCGGGGCGGTAGGCTGACTACGTCCACGTTACCACCGCAGGCACGCTGGGAACACCGGCAGGTCTGCGTGACTTTCAAGGCGAAACACTGGCGATACACGCCGGCCGACAGCGGCGGCGCCGGGGAATCGAGGCCTCCATGACGAGCTGGAGAGAGCGGCTTCGGCTGGTCGATCCGTCGGTCGCCCGCGACGCCTCCCTAGAGAACCTGCCGGACCGAATCGAAGACCTCGCGCCGGTCGCCGTCGTGCGCAACGGGATCAACGACACCTCCGGTCGGGTCTGGGCGCAAGTCCGCTCGGAGCTCGTCTTCCGTCCCGAGTTCGAGCCGGCCCTGGACGGGCTGGCCGGGTTCTCCCATCTCTTCGTCATCGGCTGGATGGGTGACGTAACGGATGAAGGCCGGGCGCTGCTCACATTGCATCCCTCGGGAGGCGCCGACACGCCCGAAGTGGGCGTCTTCGCCACGCGCACCGCG
Organism: Chloroflexota bacterium; assembly: GCA_026705105.1. Classification (GTDB taxonomy): domain Bacteria; phylum Chloroflexota; class Dehalococcoidia; order Bin125; family Bin125; genus Bin125. The sequence continues at coordinate 15,591 of JAPPBK010000072.1, forward strand.
CATCGCCCGAACCCGATCTCAATCTCGATCTGCCCGCTCGAGTCGGTCGACGGCCGGATCGCCCGGGTGGTCGGACTGGATCTGGTCAACGGCACCCCAATCCTCGACATCAAGCCCTATGTGACCTTCTACGACTCCTTTGACGCCACCATTCCGAAGTGGGCGGAGTAGCCCAGCTCGTGCCCCGGATTCGCAGCAACATCGTCGCCGTCTACGTCGTGCGTCCGGCCCCGCGCGGAGACAGCATCGAGCTGCTCATGCTCCAGCGGCCCGACAGCCACCGCTTCGCCCGCGCCTGGCAGACCGTCGGCGGTCACATCGAGGAGCGCCGAGGCGAGACCGCCTGGCAGGCGGCGCTGCGCGAACTGGACGAAGAGACCGCGCTCCCGGTCGAGCGCTGGTTCCGCATCGATCGACCTGAGACGTTCTACAACCCCGAGAACGACACCATCTATCTCGTGCCCGCCTTCGTCGCCCTCGTCGCCGGCGATGTCGAGCCACTGCTATCCGACGAACACCAGGCCTTCCGCTGGCAACGGCCTGAGGACGCCGCGGCAGGCGTCAACTGGGCGGCGATGCGCGACTCGATCCTGTTGGTCGGCGAGGCGTTCTCCGATCCGCAGCAACTCGGGCTGGGGGTGACGCAATTCGATCCCGAGCGCTTGCGATAGCGCCCTGCGCGACTGACCGTTGACCGCGGCCGTGCGACGATACGGCCATGACCTCCATCGGACTGATCGGCTTCGAGCGGTCGGGCAAGACGACCCTCTTCAACGCCCTGACCGGCGCGGGCCGGCCGACGGGATTCTCCAGCCACCAGGATCCGCACGAAGGTGTCGTGCCCGCGCCCGACGCGCGACTGACCCAGCTTTCGCAGCTCTACCAACCGCGCAAGACCACTCCGTCCGTCCTTGATGTCGTCGACTTCCCCGGCGCCGGGTTTGCCGGCGCGCTGAGCGGCAGCAGCGAACCGCCCTCGTCACGACTGCTGGACCAGCTCGCACAACTGGACGCCCTGGTTCACGTGGTTCGCGCGTTCGACAACGACGCGGTTCCCCACCCCGCGGAACGAGTTGAGCCCGACGCCGACATCGAGGCGATGCAGCTCGAACTGACCTTCGCCGACCTGGCGCTGATCGAAAAGCGTCTGCAACGGATCGCGCAGGAGACCAAGTCGATGAAGGCCGCCGAACGCGTCGCGGCCGATCGCGAGGTGGACCTGCTCGGTCGGCTGCAATCCCATCTCGGCGACGGCGGCACGTTGCTCGACGCGCCCATTTCCGACCTCGAACGCGCCGACATCCGCCACTACCGCTTCCTCACTGAGCGCCCGATGCTGACCATCTTCAACGTCGACGAGGACGCTGCAGCTAGGGGCGGCGTCGAGGGGATTGCGCTCTCCGCCAGGCTGGAGGAAGAACTGCGCGACTTCGACGACAACGACGCTGCTGCATACCGCGAAGAACTGGGCGTCGGCGCCGGCGCGGTCGAGACGGCGCTGCAGGAGACCTTCCGCCTGCTCGGCCTGCGCAGCTTCTTCACCGTCGGGCCGGACGAGTGCCGCGCCTGGGCAACCCGCTCCGGCGATACCGCGCCGCAGGCCGCCGGCCGCATCCACACCGACATGGAACGCGGATTCATCCGCGCCGAAGTCGTGCGCTGGGATGACCTGCTCACCTGCGGCGAAGCGGTCGGCGCATCGGGCGCGGAGGCCGAAGCGAAGAAACGAGCCCTGTCCCGCACCGAGGGCAAGGACTACCACGTCCAGGACGGCGACGTCCTGCACATCCTCTTCAACGTCTAGTAGTAGTCTCCATCGAGGTTCGGAATCCCT
>JAPPBK010000130.1 GCA_026705105.1 Chloroflexota bacterium
TGAACGTTGGATTAAGGTAGGCAACACAGGGGTTTCGTCAATAGCACATGGTGATCACGATAGAATCTTTTTGTAACGCAAGTAACCCAGTCGATATCTCAAGGCCCATTGGCATCATTGGCGAGCGGCAAGGAAGCCGCAGAGCCGCTAATCTGGGATTCCCCACTCGCTAGCCAGGAGATTGACCCAATGTCGATCCGCCCAGACCAACCAAAGCAGACCGTCGGACCGTTCAAGGTCTCCGGCATCAACCACTTGGCGTTGGTCTGCCGCGACATGCAGCAGACCGTCGACTTCTACGAGGGCGTGCTGGGCTTCCCGCTGGTCAAGACGATCGAGCTGCCGGGAGACAGCGGACAGCATTTCTTCTTTGACATCGGCAACGGCGACTGCCTTGCGTTCTTCAACTTCCCCAACGCGCCCGAAGCGGCGCCCGGCGTATCGTCGCCGGACCCGAACACGTTTTTCGACCCGTCGGCCGAATTGGTCACGGCCGTCGCCTCGATGAACCACGTCGCGTTCAACGTCGCCCCGGAGGAGATCGAGGCGTCCCGCCAGCGGCTGATCGACGCCGGCGTGCGCTGCACACCGATCCTGAACCACGACGACTCGGACCGGGGCATCGCGCGAGAGAACCATCCCGGCGTCTTTGTGCGCTCGGTGTATTTCTATGACCCGGACGGAATCATGCTGGAGTTCGCCGCCTGGACCCGGGCGATGCGGCCCGAGGACGTGCGCCACGCTCCAGCGAGAGCGGCGGAGGCCGTTGCAGTGCTCGCCGACTGAGCGCGATACGACCCGATTGACTGCGGGACCAAGGAACCGGACGCATCTCCTCTGATGCGTGGTTGACGGTCCCCGCCGCCCAGAGCGCGGCGCGTATCCCAGGTCGCACAATCCGAGTACAGCGCGTCGCAGTTCCTTGTCGCCAAGACTTGTGTTCCGGGAACAAAGCCGCGTCGGTTTTCGTACTGTTGATGAGCGCGTTGACTCGCTGGTGCACGGAGCATCGAGCGAAGTCGGCAGCACTTGACGAAAGGGGGATCGGATGACGTTCGAGGAACGGCTCGACCATCGCGGCGCCGAACACGGCGCGTTGCACGAGGGTCAGAGTCAGATCACTGAGAGTGAAGCAGAGCGCCAGACCGCGCAGGAGCGGACGAAGGAGATGATGTACACGTCAGACAAGCCGCTGGTCGGATTTGATATCGCCGGCACGCGAGCCCCCACGCGAGAGACTGCCGCCGCCTGGCGGCGGCGAATGAGCGATGCGCCGCGTCCCGCCGTGCGGGTCGCCGGCGCGGGTCCCGAGTGGAGCTTCGCTGCGCAGGAGGACGATTCGCCGGTTGCGACCGCCAAGCCCCGGCGTCGCCGTCGAGCCGAGCGAGCGGACACCGGCGCCGACGTCGACGCCACCCGCGCCTACTTCAACGAGATTGGCCGGCGACCGTTGCTCACGGCCGAACAGGAGCAGGAACTGGGCGCCGCGATCGAGCGAGCGCGCTGGATCGACGCCATCGAGCAGGGCCTGAGCGAAGAACTCGGCCACCAACCGGAACCGATGCAGGTCTGGACCGAGTTGCTGCGCCAGCTCGGCGAACTGCGGGGCGTGGCCGAACTCGCCGCGCACTCGCTCTACCTGCACGCGCTGCCCTTCGACGAGTTGATCGCTCACGAGCGGTTTCGCGACGCCGTCGACGGCAAGATCGAGCCGCAGTTCGCGGCCAAGCTGAGCGCCGGCTACGGACTCGACCAGGAGTACGTCACCGACCTCGTGATCGCGCTGTCGGTCGTGACCTCGATCGTGACGCCGCGCCTGTACCGGCGCTCGGCCGACGTGCTCGGCTGGCGCGACGGGATCGCCGAGTTCCCGCACGACGCGCACGCCGCGCTACGCGGCGAGTCGGCGCTCGCGCGTCGCGTCGAGCGTCGCCTGACCGAGACCAAGTGGGACGGCTACGACGCGGAGCGGACGATGTACGTCTCCAACCTGCGACTCGTCGTCTCGGTCTCGAAGAAGTACCAGAAGAAGGGGCTGCACCTGCTCGACCTGATCCAGGAGGGCAATGTCGGCCTGTTCCGCGCCGTCGAGAAGTTCGACTACCGGAAGGGCAACAAGTTCTCGACCTACGCGACCTGGTGGATTCGGCAGTCGGTGACGCGATCGCTGGCCGATACCGCCAACCTGATTCGCGTCCCGGTGCACACCTCGGAGTTGATCAACAAGATGAAGCGGGCCGAGCGTCGTCTGCGCCAGGAGTTCCAGGCGCAGCCGACCGACGCCGAGCTGGCGCTGGAGATGGACGAATCGGAGGACCGGATTCGGACGCTGCGGCGCATCTCGATGACGCCCGCCTCACTCGACAAGAGCGTCTCCGACGAGGACGACGATTCCGACCTGACCCGCTTCCTCGCCGACGAGGATACGCCGTCGCCGGAGGACGAAGTCCTGCACAAGGCGCTGAACGGCCTGACCCGTCAGGCGCTCGACCGTCTGGAACCCCGAGAAGCCGCCGTGCTCGCCATGCGCTTCGGCCTCGAAGACGGCAATGAGTACACCCTGGAACAGGTCGGAGAGCGCTTCGGGTTAACCCGAGAACGAATCCGCCAAATCCAGGCCAAGGCCTACCGCGAGCTGCGCAAGGATCCCGAACTCCGCCATCTGCGCGAGCGCTAATCGACCGACCCCACCCCTTCGCTCTCCCCCTGCTTTGCGGGGGGAGATGCCGAAGGCAGAGGGGGGAGCCGTCAGGCCGCTAAGCTGAACTCGGCCAGCGGGGGTAGCTCAGGGGTAGAGCTCCTGCCTTCCAAGCAGGTGGCCGCGCCCCAGAAAAACCGAACAGCGAATCCCGTCCCCCGCTCCATCCGGTACGCTCAGCCGTAGCCATGCGGGGGTAGCTCAGGGGTAGAGCTCCTGCCTTCCAAGCAGGTGGCCGCGGGTTCGAATCCCGTCCCCCGCTCCATGCGCCAGCGACCGTCGGAACACACGCAGAGGCGCCCCGGCGCTGCCTACTGCAACGGCAGCAAAATCTCTGTATGCCACTTGGAGGGGTCGGGCTCCGCCTCGGGATCAGTGATGTAGCGCTCGATCGGCCCGGCCACGGGCTCGCGGCCCAGTTCCTGCACGAACGGCCAGATCGACTCGTGCGTCTGGTAGAGCGTGTCGTAGGGACCGAAGTGATCGGCCTTGACCGCGTCGCAGGGTGGCATTTCGAGCAGCTCCAGCGGTGCCGACACCGCTACGTCGTCACCGATCTCGATGCCCGCAGAGAGCGACATCTGATTGGCGTCCATCGTGTGGTAGGCCGCCATGACGTGTCCCATGTCGGTCACCCCCTGTTCGGTCAGAGCGGCAAACACGGCTGGGAAGATGCGCTCGAACTCCGACGGCAACTGCTCGGTCGAAGCGGTCGTGCGCATCACCGCCGCGCGAAGCTTGGGCAGTTGAACAACTTCCGGCATGTGGCTCCTCCTTGAGACAGCGCTTGGGCAAATGCTAGACGAGCGGCAGCCAGATTTCGGTGTGCCACTTCGACTGGTCGGGCTCTGCGTCGGGCATGGTCAGATAGCGCTCGACTACGATTCCACGTGGCTCGCGACCGAGGGTGGACAACTCGGCTTCCATGAGTGCCTGGGTCCGGCGAAAGTCGTCGAACAGGTACGGCCCGTAGTGATCGGCCACGACCGCATCGCAGCCGCCAAGCTCGAGCAGCGAGAGCGGTTCGCGCAGCTCATACTCGTCGGCAACCTCCATGCCCGCCGAAAACACCAACTCCTCCTCGCCAATGGAGTGATACACCGCGATCACCTGTCCCAACTCGGGCGGTCCCTGTTCGTGCAGCGCCTCCCAGATTGCCGGGTACATCTGCGCAAACGCGGCGACAAGCTCGGCGCGAGTAGTCACCGCGTGGAAAACAGCGGCCCGACGACTCGGCATCCGACGAATCAGCGGCATGGAATCACCCGCATCTCAGTGATGATCACGTCGACCAATTGATCGTGCGGGCGTTGGGGAAGCGCGGCCCGGAGCTGCATCTCAAACGCGAGGCCGATAGTGGGCGCAGAGGTCCCGGCCAGGAAGCGGTCGTAGTAGCCGCCGCCCATTCCCAACCGAGCTCCTTCGGCAGTGAACGCGACGCCGGGCACCATGATCAGGTCTGCCTCGTCAGGTTCAGCCGGAGGCGCGTGCTCCGGGTCGGGCTCCAACAGTCCGAACGCCGTATCGCGCAGGTGAGACGTGTCCAACAGCTCTCGATGCTCCAGCTGCCCGTGCGGACGCACTCGAGGACTGAGCACCCGCCTGCGCTCGCGCAGTGCTCGCTCGACGAGCGCCCTTGTACGCACCTCACCGGGGAGCGCGCCGAGATAGCAATGGACGACCTGCGATCGTGCCCAGATCTCGAGCTCGGTCAGCCGGGCGGCGATCGCCTGCGACCAGCCGTCGACGAGGTCCGGCGGGAGAGTCGCACGTTGGCGTTGCAACGCCTGTCGCAGGTCCGCCTTCGACACGCCGGACGCCGCAGCGTTCAGGGCAGTCCCGCGCCGCCGACCTCGACGTCGAACGCGCGGATCCGGCCGCGGCGCGGATCGCCGGGCTGTGGATTGGAGGTGGGCGCTTCCAGCGAGAACAGCGTCTTGCGTTCGTCGCCGCCCAGCATGCAGGCGAAGACGCCCATGTCCGGCACCGGAATCCGCTCCAGCACCTCGCCGCCCTCGGCGACTCGCACGAGCGCGCCGGGATTGGTCGGTACGGCCACCCAGATCGCGCCTTCGGCGTCGAGACAGATGCCGTCCGGAGGGAACCCAAGCTCGGCCCAGACTCGCTGATTCGAGAGCGTGGCGTCGTCCTCGATGTCGAATGCGGTCAGCCGCTGACCCCAGCTCTCGCCGACGATCAGCGTCCCGCCGTCCGGAGTGATCACCGTGCCGTTGGGGAACTGCAGACCGTCCGCCACGATCTCCGACTCGCCCTGCGGTCGGACCAGGACCATCGTGGTGGCGCGCGGCGGCGATCCGTCCGTGAGGTCGAAGCCGAAGTTGCCGATGTAGGAGTTGCCCTCGGCGTCGGTGACCATGTCGTTGCAGTGATAGGGCGCCTTATCCGAGATGTCGGCGACCTCCCAGAGGCCGTCGGGATCGAGGCGCAGCAACTTGCGGTCGGTCATTGAGACGATCAGCAGCCGTCCATCGGGCAGGAATCCCAGACCGGACGGCTGGTTGGCCACCTCGACGATGGTCTCGCGCTCCCCACCGGGCGTGACCGCGACAACCTCGTGCGCATGCATGTCGGAGAACCAGAGGCGACCTTCATGCCAGCGAGGGCCTTCGGGGAAGATGAGGTTGTCGAGGACGATTCGAGCTTCTCGAGTCATTTGGCAGGTCCCAGCTAGTCCGTCTGTGGCAGTTCTTCGCGCTCGCGTTCGGCCGCCAGTCGGTCCGCTTCAGCAAGCGCAGCATTCTTGATGAAACCAGTCACGCCAAGTGGCCCACGCGGAAATCCCGCTTTGAGCCGGTTGATCTCAGGTCTGTCGAAGGTGACCTCGATGGTCAGCCGGCCTGGCCCCTTCTTGGAATGGTCATAAGGAAGCTCCTCCGCCTCCTCGATTGGCGGATAGACCTTGTGCGCTTCGTCGCCCTCAAGCTCGTCGTAGTCAATCATCGGCGGCGCATCCTTCCTCCAGGCTGATCGTAGCGAGATCGCTCCGCCACTGTCGACGGCCACCCGGTGACCACGTGGGATTGCCCGTCATCACCCGGCAATTCAATCACGAACGTCAGGAGCCTTCCGCCGCCGTCCGGCCCGATCATCAGGTATCGAAGAGGCCTTCTCGTCAGACGTCCTTGAGCGTCGACATCGTCTGAAGGAAGCTGAGTAAAGTACTTCGCTGGGCCCTCCCACACATCGTCCGCATCGAGGACGATGAAACCATGCTTCCACAGGTGATCAGCCGACACCCTGTTCGACTTCAGACCGTGGACCGGCAGACTTGGCATCGCAACCTCGCCCTAGCCGTTCGGATAGACGTCGAGCAGCTCGAACCTGGGGCCGTCCTTGCAACAGAGCTTGACGCCTCGCTTGGTGAAGACCGCGCAGCCGTAGCAGATGCCGGTGCCGCAGGCCATTTCGGTCTCCATCAGGATCTGCACGGGACGATTCATCCCGTCGCGGCGGACGATTGGCGACATGGCGCGGAACATGGGCACCGGACCGCAGGCGAAGCTCTGATCGGCCCAGGAGAGGTGCTCGGCGAACAGGTCGGTGACAAACCCCTGCGTGCCCATCGAGCCGTCCTCGGTAGCAACCTGGTACTCGACCTGGGGCGGCAGCAACTCGGCCGGATAGACGCCGTCGGCGTTGCGCGCGCCGAAGCAGAGGACGATGGACCGGGAGCGGGACTGATGTTCAGACTCGGCATCGGCCAGGGCGACCAGCGGGGCGATGCCCACCCCGCCGCCGACCAGGAGCAGGTTGGAAGCTGAACGGCGGACCTCGAAGCCTCGACCGAGTGGGCCCGTCATCCAGACCCGATCGCCGGGATGCATCGATGCCATCTGCTCCGTCACCCTGCCGATCACGCTGTAGAGCAGCGCGAACTGGCGCTCGGAGTCGCGCGGCGTGGCGTGGCGGAAGCGGTAGTAGGAGAACGCGCGCGGCAGGAGCGGATCGAACCCGCCGCGCTCGGCGCCTGCGTCGACCATGACAAACTGTCCCGGCTGGGCATGCTGCGAGAGCGCAGGCGCCTCGTACCAGGTGACGAACGTGCCCGGATAGATCTCCTCGGTCTCGATCACCCGGGCGGCGGCGCGGCGCACGACGATTGCTTCCCAGCTCGCTATACGACCGCAACGCGACCGGCTGTGTACTCGCTCACGGTGGCGATGTTGTAGTCGGCGCCGCCCTCGACCATCGCGGCGACCGCGTGGTGCGCGGTGTCGATCGAGGTGAAGCAGGGGATCCGCTGCTCGGCGGCGGCGCGGCGAATGTAGAAACCGTCGCGAATCGTGCTGCTGATCTGCTCGGGCGTGTTGATCACTACGTCGATCCGGCCCGAGCGAATCAGGTCGATCACATCGGGATCGCCGCCGACCTCGCGCTTGGGCGCCAGGTTCACTTCGATGCCTAACCCGCGGATCAGGTCGGCCGTGCCTGCCGTGGCGTGCAGTTCGTAGCCTGCGTCGCCGAGGTCGCGGATCAGCGACATGGCGGCGGGCTTGTCCTGGTCGGCGATGCTGAGCAACGCGCGGCCCCGTTGCGGCACCGCCATGCCGGCGGCGATCAGCGCCTTGCTCAGCGCCTTGTCGTAATCGACATCGACGCCCATCACCTCGCCGGTGGACTTCATCTCGGGACCGAGGTGGGTGTCGACACCGGAGAGCTTGGACATCGAGAAGACCGGCGCCTTGACCGCCACCAGGGGCGTCGACGGCCACAGGCCGCTGGGGTATCCCTGATCGGCCAGCGTCTCGCCGAGCATCGCGTGGATGGCGACCTCGACCATCGGCACGCCGGTCACCTTGCTGAGGAAAGGAACCGTGCGGCTGGCGCGCGGATTGACTTCAAGCACGTAGACGTCGCCGTCTGCGTCGGAGTCCTCGCGCATGATCACGTACTGGATGTTCATCAGGCCGGTGACGCCGAGCCCATTGCCGATCTGAGCGGTGTACTCGACCAGCTTGGCCACCTCTGCGGCGCGCAGATTGGGCGCCGGATAGACGGCCATCGAGTCACCGGAGTGGACGCCCGCCCGTTCGATGTGCTCCATGATCCCGGGAATCAGCACCGCGTCGTCGTCGGGACCGCCGCAGATGGCGTCGACCTCGACCTCGATCCCGGCCAGGTACTTGTCGATCAGAATCGGTTTGCCGGGCGCGGCCGCCTGCGCCTGGGTCACATAGCGGGCAAGGTCGCCGACAGCCTGCACGATCTCCATCGCCCGACCGCCGAGCACATACGAGGGTCGGACCAGTACCGGGTAGCCGATCGCATCCGCCGCCAGCACCGCTTCGTCGACACTGTTGACTGCGGTGCCCGGCGGCTGGGGAATGCCGAGGTCGGCGAGGAAACGCTCGAAGCGTCTGCGATCCTCGGCCAGATCGATCACGTCGGCCTGGGAACCGAGAATCGGCCGCGCCGCCTTGGTCAACGAGTTGGCCAGGTTGATCGCGGTCTGTCCACCGAACTGCAGAATCGAGGCGACCTCCGCGCCGCTCCCGCCCGAGGCGGCTCCATTGCCGTTGAGGCTGCCATCCTCGTTCTCGAGAATGTCGCGCACTGCTTCTTCGTCAAGGGGCTCGAAGTACAGCCGACTCGACGTGTCGAAGTCGGTCGAGACGGTTTCAGGATTGCTGTTGGCCATGACTGCGGCCCAACCGGCGGAACGCAGCGCCTGCGCCGCCTTGACCGAGGCGTAGTCGAACTCGATCCCCTGGCCGATTCGGATCGGACCGGAGCCCACGACCAGCGCGCGATTACCGCCTTCCGGCTCGGCCTCGTTCTCCTCCTCGTAGGTCGAGTAGAAGTACGGCGTGACGGCGTCGAACTCGGCCGCGCAGGTGTCAACCATCTTGTAGACGGGCTTGATGCCCCAACTCAACCGCTGCTCGCGGATGCGCTCGTCCACGCTTCCGGCGAGATTGGCGATCTGCTCGTCGGCGAAGCCCATGCGCTTGGCCCGCAGCATCAGCGACGGCGTCAGCGGCTCGGAGAGCAGGCGGCGCTCCATCTGCACGATCGTGTCGAGCCGCTCCAGGAACCAGGGGTCAACGCCGGAGCGCTGGGCGATGTCGTCCAGAGGGATGCCGGCGCGAATCGCCGACAGCAGATGCCAGAGACGCACGTCGGTCGGCGTCGAAGCGGCCAGGACCGGTTCGGCCTCGGCCTCCGCATCCTCCCAGAGTACCGACTTGCCGCCGACTTCGAGCGAGCGTATGGCCTTTTGCAGCGCCGCCTCGAAGGTGCGGTCGATGGCCATGACCTCGCCGGTTGCCTTCATCTGCGTGCCGAGCACTCGGTCGCCCGCTTCGAACTTGTCGAAGGGCCAGCGCGGAATCTTGACCACGCAGTAGTCGAGCGCGGGTTCAAACGCGGCCTGGGTTCGTCCGGTCACCTGGTTGGCAATCTCGTCGAGCCGCTTGCCGGCCGCGATCTTGGCGGCCACACGGGCAATCGGATACCCCGTTGCCTTCGAGGCGAGCGCCGAGGATCGACTGACGCGCGGGTTCACCTCGATCACGTAATAGGGCAGCGGTTCGTCGTGCGGCACGCCGACGCCGCCGCCCTCGCGGATCGACTCGGCCGGCCAGGCGGTCACGTCCTGTCGCGGCGCCAGCGCGAGCTGGACGTTGCATCCGCCCTCGATGCCCAGCGAGCGGATGATGTTGATCGAGGCCGAGCGCAGCAGGTGATAGTCCTTGTCGGACAGCGTTTGCGAGGGCGCAACCACGATTGAGTCGCCCGTGTGGACGCCCATCGGGTCGAGATTCTCCATATTGCAGATCGTGATGCACGTGTCTGCGGCGTCGCGCATGACTTCGTACTCCACCTCTTTCCAACCCAGCAGTGAGCGCTCGACCAGGATCTGCGTGATCGGGGAGGCGTCGAGTCCCGTCTGCACGACGCGTTCGAACTCCTCCATCGTGCGCACGAACCCGCCGCCGGTGCCGCCCAGCGTGTAGGCGGGCCGGATCGCGACCGGCAGTCCGATCTCCGCGACGGCTGCGCGCGCTTCCTCCAGCGAGTTTGCGATCGCCGAGGGCGGCGTCGGCTCGCCGATCTCGCGCATCAGCTCGCGGAACAACTGGCGATCCTCCGCCTTGCGGATGCCGTCGAGCTGCGTGCCCAGCACTCGGACGTTGAACTCGTCCAGAATGCCGGCGTCCTGGAGCTCGACCGCGAGGTTGAGGCCAACCTGCCCGCCGAGCGTGGGCAGCAGACTCTCAGGCCGCTCCTTCTCGATGATTCGGCGTAAGACGGGGACCGTCAGCGGCTCGATGTAGACCGCATCGGCGACGCCTTCATCGGTCATGATCGTGGCGGGGTTTGAGTTGACCAGGATCGAACGGATTCCCTCTTCGGTCATCGCCTTGCACGCCTGGGTGCCGGCGTAGTCGAACTCGGCCGCTTGGCCGATGACGATGGGGCCGCTGCCGATGATCAGGACGGATTCAGGCTTCTTCACGTTGCGTTCATCCCCTTGGTTCGTCGCGTTCGGCGTGTTCCGTATGCTCCAGGTCCGGCCGACGCCCGGCGGCATGGCCGATCAGGCCGAGTCCCACGCCGAGCGGAAGCGCCAGCAATGGTCCCAACAGCCAGAGCTCGCACTGGCCGCCTGTTGCACCGGCGATGCAGAGCAGCGCGACGACCAGCGTCCCCAGCCCGGCCGCGATGCAGAGCGCAGCGCTCGTTAACAGCCATCGCCGGGCGGACAAGGCTAACTCCGATCAGCGCATTCACAGCGGCAGCTCGAATCTCGAGTTGGGATTGATCAGCGGCGCGAGCGCACCGATCGCGCTGAGGAATGACAGCGCCGCTTCGTTGTTGTCGGGCAGCGAACCCACGACGCGGCGGAAGTTCTGTTCGCGGGCGTGCGACAGCAGATACTCGGCCAGCACGGTGCCGATCCCGCGTCGTCGCCACTCGGATCGCAGCCAGACGCCGAGCGTGCACGTCTCGGGCTGACGCGTGCTGTAGTCAAGCGCGCCGAAGCCAATCAGTGTGTCGTCTTCAACGGCGACGTAGATTGCGCCGCTGTTGCCCAGTCGCCTGCGCCACATTGAGACTTCTTCGACGCTCCAGGGTCGGTCGAAGACGACCGGATTCGGACCTTCAACCACGTCGCGAATGACATCGGCGATGGCCGGCACATCTTCCGCTCGCGCCAGACGGTACTCGGGTTCGCTTGCCTGGTTCATCTCAGTCTCCTGCTTCACACGCCGCGCGCCTCGCCGATCACGGCGAGAAATCGATCAAACAGATGGCCATTGTCCAGCGGCCCGGGCGAGGCCTCGGCGTGGTACTGGATCGAGAACACCGGCTCGCTGCGGTGCGCCAGCCCCTCGACCGTCTGGTCGTGCAGATTGATGTGCGTCACCTCGACATCTGCCATCAGACCATCGGGGTCGACGGCATAGCCGTGATTCTGCGCGGTGATCGCGACCCGGCCGGTGGGCACTTCGAGTACGGGGTGATTGCCCCCGCGATGGCCGAACTTGAGCTTGAACGTGTCCGCGCCGAAGGCGCGTCCCAGCACCTGGTGCCCCAGGCAGATGCCCATGATCGGCACCTTGCCCACTAGTATCTTGGCCGTCTTCACCTGCAACTCGCGGAGCTGCGGGTCGCCGGGACCGGGCGCCAACAGCACTCCGTTCGGGTCAAGCGCCAGGATCTCCTGCGCGGCGGTGTCGGGCGGCAGCGCCGTGACCTGGCAGCCGCGCCGCTTGAGATTGCGCAGGATGTTGTACTTCAGACCCTGGTCGAGCACGACCACATGCGGACCCGGCCCTTCGGATTCTTCGCCGAGCGGCGCCGGAACGCCGTTGCGCCAGCGATACGGCTGTTCGGTGCCGACACTGATGAAATCCTGGGTGTCGTAGTCCGGTAGCTCGGCGAGCTGACGCTTCGCGGCCTCGATCTCCGAGGCCGGCACGATCAACCCCAACATCACGCCCTCGTGGCGAATCCGCCGGGTGATTGCGCGCGTGTCGACTCCCGCGATGCCGGGAATCCCGGCAGCGGCGAGATAATCGTGCAGCCTCATGCCGCCGCGTGGATGGGAGGGAGAATCGCACTCCGAGCGGACGACGAGTCCGCGCACCTGGATCTGCCTGGACTCATCGATCGGCGGGTCGATCCCGTAATTGCCGATCAGCGGGTAGGTGAGCACGAGGATCTGTCCGGCGTAGGAGGGATCGGTGAGCATCTCCTGGTAGCCGGTCATCGAGGTGTTGAAGACGACCTCCCCCCAGGTGTCGGTTGCCGCCCCTAGACCAGCGCCGCGAAAGACCGCGCCGTCGGCCAGCACCAGCGCCGCTTCGTCTTGGGCATCTACACGTTCTGTCATCGCTGCTCCACCTGCTCCCTACTGTCCCAGACGATGCGTCCCTGCGAGATTGTCGCCGCGACCGCGCCAATCAGCTCGCGGCCGGCAAGCGGCGTGTTCTTGCCTTTCGACTCCCAGCGCTCGGGGTCGATCCTGACCGCAGCGTCCGTCGCGAGCAATGCGATGTCCGCCGGCGCGCCGACCGCGAGCGTACCCAACCCGAGCCGATCGCCGGTGTCCAGATTCCAGGTCCGCGCGGGGCCAACGGTCAGCCGCGCTATCGCGTCACCCAACCGGAGTCGACCCCGGGAGACCAGGGTGTTGACAACCGGCCAGGCCGACTCCAGACCCGAAATGCCAAAGGCCGCGCGATCGAACTCACAGCACTTGTCGACGGCCGCATGCGGCGCATGATCGGTGGCCACTGCTTCCGCCACTCCTGCTGCGAGCGCCTCGATGCAGGCTTCGATGTCGGCGTCGGTACGCAGCGGCGGATTGACCTTCGCGTTGGTGTCGTAGAGCAAGTCCTCGCCGTCTCCGGCGACAGTGGCGTGCGAGAGGAAGAGGTGATGGGGCGTCACCTCCGCCGTCACCCGCAAACCACGCGCGCGCGCCTCCGCGATGGCCTCCAGCGCCGATTCGGTGGAGATGTGGCAGGCGTGAAACTGGGCTCCGGATGCCTCGGCCAGCGCGATGTCGCGCTGGACGATCGAGAGCTCCGCCGCCGCCGGCTGGCCGCGAAGCCCCAGCCGCGCCGAGACCGCACCGTCGTGCATCACGCCGCCCTGCGATATGGCCGGATCCTCACAGTGCTCGGCCAACGGTAGGTCAAGGTCCGCGAGATACTCGAAGGCGCGCCGGGCGATGGCGTTGTCGGACACCGCGTCGCCGTCATCCGAGACGGCGACCGCGCCCGCGTCGCGCAACGCAGCGAGCTCAGTCATCTCCTCGCCCTTGCGACCCATCGTTACCGCGCCAATCGGCAGGACCCGGCAGTCCACATCCCGCGCCCGCAGGATTACGGAATCAATCGTTGCCGCCGTGTCCATCGCCGGTTCGGTGTTGGGCATGGCGCAAATGGTCGTAAAGCCGCCTCGAGCCGCCGCTCGAGCACCCGAGACGATGGTTTCCTTATGTTCCTGTCCGGGCTCACGCAGGTGGACGTGCAGGTCAATGAACCCCGGCGCGACCACGAGTCCCGTCGCGTCGACAATCTCGGCTGCGCCGTTCGACAGCTCTGCCCCCAGCTCGGCAATCCGCCCATCCACGACGCGGATGTCGAGCACCGCATCCACGCCCGACGCGGGGTCTACTACGCGTCCGCCGCGCACGATCAGCGGTCTCGTCTTGGTCATGCGCCGCCTCGAATCAGGAGGAAGAGCACGGCCATTCGCACCGCGAGTCCGGCCGAGACCTGGGCCTCGATTCTGCTCTGCGGACTGTGGGCCACGTCAACGGCGATCTCAACGCCTTCGTTCATCGGTCCGGGATGCATCACGATCGCGTGAGGCGCGGCCTCTGCGACACGCGCCGCGGTGAGCTGATAGCGGCGCGCGAACTCGGCCGACGAGGGCAGCAACTTGCCGCTCAGCCGCTCATTCTGAATCCGCAGCGCCATCACCGCGTCAGCACCGACGATCGCCTTGTCGAGGTCAGACTCGACACGCACGTTGGGCAACGAGAGCGGATGCTCCTTCTCGGACGCGCCGTCGGTCATGGACGCAGGCAACAGCGGACGCGGGGCCACAACCGTGACCTCTGCGCCGAGCGTCGTCAGCGACCAGATGTTGGAGCGCGCCACGCGGGAGTGCAGGATATCGCCGACGATTACGATCTTGCGACCGCCGAGGTCGCCGAACTCGCGCAGCAGGATGTAGGCGTCGAGCAGCGCCTGGGTCGGGTGCGCGTGCTGGCCGTCGCCCGCGTTGATGATGTGTCCCTCGATCGTGCGCGCGGCGAGCCAGGGCGCGCCCGAGGCCGGGTGACGCATGACCACCGCGTCGGCGCCCACGGCCGAGAGCGTGTTCAGGGTCTCGACGAGCGATTCCCCCTTCTCAACCGAGGAGCCGGAGCCGGACATGTTGATCACGTCCGCGCCGAGAATCTTGCCGGCCAGCTCGAACGAGGAACGTGTGCGGGTTGAGGCCTCGTAGAACAGGTTGAATATCGTCACCCCGCGCAGGGCCGGCGTTCGCGCGACAGGCCGCTCCAGTACTTCCGCCATGGCGTTGGCGGTTGAGAGAATGCGCAGGATCTCGTCCTTGGACAGCGTGTCGACGTCGAGCAAGTGGCGCAGCCGCCAATCGCTGGCCAGATCGTCGAACGGCGCGCGCGCCGGCGACCGGTCCGACTCGGGGATCGACGGAGACGCTCCCGCGGCCTCGAGGCTCTGTGTACCAAGCGGTTCAGCGACCACGAGACATCCTCTCCTCGTACACGCCGACGCAGTCCTCGCCGTCGGTCTCGGCCAGCGACACGCGCACGTCGTCGCCGCGTTGGGTCGGCATGTTCTTGCCCACGTAATCCGCGCGGATCGGCAGTTCGCGATGCCCCCTGTCGATCAACACCGCGAGCTCGATCGCCGCCGGGCGGCCGTAGTGGATCAAGGCATCAAGGGCGGCGCGAATCGAGCGGCCCGTGAACAGCACATCGTCGACCAGCACAATCGCCGCGCCGTCGATATTCTCGGGAATCCGCGAGGGATGCATACGCGCGTGGGGACGCCGATCGAGGTCGTCGCGATAGAGCGAGATATCGAGCGCGCCGACCGGCACGCGGCGGCCGTCGATGGCTTCGATTCGCGCCGCCAGGCGCTCGGCCAGCGGCACGCCGCGCGTGCGCATGCCGACCAGCATCAGCGGGACCGGATCGGGATGACGCTCGACGATCTCGTGTGCGATTCGCACGATCGCACGGCCCATTGCGGCGGCGTCCATGGTGTGCATCATCGGCGCGCCCCTTGACAGGTCGGCGGACAAGAAAAAACCAGCGCCGGGCGCTGGTTGTGCCACTGATACGGGCGTATGCCGACGGGGGGCAGGAGCTTCAGCATCATTTCGTTGACCTTCCCGGCCTCACAGGACCGGATTAAAGTTCAACCGGGTGTTCAGTAGAGCCTAGCGGTTGCCGCGCATCCGCGACTGTCGCGCGCGACACCGTGACACCGCGTTGTTGACACACGCGCTCAGCGCTCGAACAGCAACTCGCCGACGCCGGGCAGACCGTCCGCGACCGCAGTGGCTCCACGGCTGATCAGGAAGTCCGCGTCGCGCAGTCCGACGATGCCGATCACGCCGGCGAATCCCGCGTTCCGCCCCGCGCCCATGTCGGACTCGGTGTCGCCGACCATCGCGGCTGTCCCTGGCGCGCCTCCGAGGATGTCGAGCGCGTGCAGCAGCGGCGCGGGATGCGGCTTGGGATCGCTGGCCGTGTCGGCGCCGATGATCGTCCGGAACCGATCGGTCCAGCCGAGCAACTCGACCGTCTTGCGACCGGCGTCCTCGCGCTTGTTTGTGACGATCGCCAGCGGCACGCCTGCTCCTGCCAACTCGTCCAGCAGACCCTCAGCGCCCTGAAGCGGTCGCGTCTCCGGCATGTAGGACTGTTCGTAGCGTCGCAGGTAGTCCATGTAGATCGGCTGCGCCTCTTCCGCGCTCAGGCCGAGCATGTTGAACAGCATCACCGGCAGCGGCGGACCGATGTACTTGAGCAGGCGTTCCTTCTCGACGGGGTGTCCGTGCGCGTTAATCGTTTCGAGCATGCAGCCGAGCACAAGCGGCTCGGTATCGGCGAGCGTGCCGTCGAGATCGAAGATCACCGACGCGAACCGCGGCCGAGCGCCGTTCAGTGAAGTCATGGCAGCCGAACGCGCCAGTCGTCCGAGCCGGGCTCGTCCCGCTCGCAGACCACCAGCCTGCCGTTGATGAAGACGCTCACACTGAGTGCCGGTCCCGGAATCGTTCAATCACGCGCCGAGGGTCGCTCGGCGGCAGCGGCGGCACTGCGGATCTCTTCCAGCAGCGCATCGTGGTTAACGCTCAGCGCATCGGCAGCCTCAACGAGGCTCAGCGGTTCTGTCGTGTCGGTCTGAGTGGTCTGTACGGCCATGCTCGCAGGGTAGCGTAGGGGCTGAGTGCCGCTCTCCGTTGTGTGACGCAGAGCGCAGGGAGCCAACCCGTGATTGAGTACTTCATCCTGCTGGCAGTGCTGTTGGCGCTGTCCGCGTTTTTTTCCAGTTCCGAGACCGCGTATCTCTCAATCGAGGGCGTGCGGCTCGAGCATGAGCGGCAGCGCAAGCTGCCCGGGGCCGACCGCGTGGCCGGCCTGCTGGCCGAACCGCGCCGCCTGCTCGCCTCGATCCTGGTCGGCAACAACCTCGTCAACACCGGCGCGGCGACCGTCGGCGCGGTGATCGCGCAGGACCTGATCGGCGGCGGCGGCGGACTGAGCATCGTCGTGGCGACCGTGGCGATCACGGTGCTGCTGGTGATCTTCGGGGAAATCGGACCCAAGTCGGTCGCGCTGCACCACAACCTGGCGCTGGCGCGGCTCTACTCGCTGCCGCTGACCTGGTGGTCGCGGCTAATCGCGCCGGCGGTGGCTGCGCTCGACTGGCTCTCGCGGATCTGGCTGCGAGTCGTCGGCGGCGCCGAGGAGGCGAGCAGCGCGCTCTCGCTGGGCGAGTTGCGCACCGCCATCGTGCAATCACGCGACGAGGGCGAGCTGGCCGGCGAAGACACGTCGGTGCTGCTCGGTGCGCTTCGACTGGGCGAGACACAGATCCGGCGGATCATGACCGGACGACCGCAGATCGCGTCAATCGATTCGGGGGACACGCTCGAGGAGGCGGGCCGCGCGTTCGGCGCTGCCGGATTCCTGCGCCTACCCGTGCGCTCGGGCACGGCCAACGAGTACATCGGCTATCTGCACGGCTCCGATGTGCTGGCCGAGCTCGGTCACGGGCGCGCCGACCGCCTGGTCCGCGAAGTGATGCGCGAGCCGGTCTTCGAGTCGGAGCGCGCCTCCGTCCAGCGCGTGCTGACCCAGATGCAGACGACCGGCCATCACTTGATGCTGCTAATCGACGAGTTCGGCGGCACCACGGGCCTGGTCACGCTGGAGGACATCCTCGAGTTGGTCGTGGGCAACATCCGCAGCGAGACGCGTGCCGGCTCGGAGCCGATACCGGTGCGCATCGCGGGTGAGCAGTTCGTCGAGGGACGCCGCGGCCTGACAGACCTGGGCGCGGAACTGGAGGTCGACTTCTCC
>JAPPBK010000129.1 GCA_026705105.1 Chloroflexota bacterium
TGGTTCGCGTCCGTCCAGTTACCGCCCGTTTCGCGGTAGTGCACGTCGTAGCCCGTGATCGCCGCGCCGTTGTCCGCGGGCGCCGTCCACGATGCCTCAAGCCACGTTTCACCGGCCGTCAGCGTCGGTGCCGAAGGCGCGTCGGGCGCCTCCGCCGTCGCGTCCGAGCGCGCGGACGCCGCCGGCGACCAGTCACCCGCGCCCTCGGCGTTCGACGCTCGTACGCGTACCTGGTAGGCCGTATCCGGGGTCAGGCTCTCGATCCGCTTCGTCGTGCCCGTGCCGGTGTGGCCCGCGTCCTGCCAGTTGCCGCCACAAGGCCAACTTCCCCACGCGAATCGCGTTCGCGACCACCTCGCAGACCGATGCACGCGTGATCATGGACCGCGCCGGGGCGGAGAAGCTGATGGGGCGCGGCGACATGCTGTACATGTCGTCGGACTCGATCAAGCCGCGCCGCGTGCAGGGCGCGTTCGTGTCGGACGCGGAGATCGAGCGAATCCTGGACTCGTGGTCCGGGCCGTCGCAGGCCGAGGCCGAGCAGTCGACGCTGGACGAGATGCTGGAGGCGCTGTCGGAGGAGTCCCCGGCGGCGCTGGTCGAAGCGGAGGCGCGCGCGGCGCAGGCTGAGCTGAACTCGTTGACGGAGACGCTGGAGACGGCGCTTGAGGCAGAGGGCTCGGAGGAGGCGCCGGATATCGTCGTGGAGGCGAAGCCCCCTCAGTCGCTTCGCGACAGCTCCCCCCTGGAAGGGGGGAGCGAGGAGGCGATGGACTCGCGGTTGGGCGAGGCGACGGAGTTGGCTCGGGAGTACGAGCGGGTGTCGGCGATGCTGCTGCAACGGCGGATGCGGATTGGCAGACCGCGAGCGGAGCGGTTGATCGAGCAGTTGGCGCAGACCGGGGTGATCGAAGAGTCCGACGGCGGGCGCTCGAGGCGGGTGTTGGCGCGCAACGAGCGCTGAGTCAGGCGTCTACGGTGGCGGTCTCCGGTTCGCCGAGCACGGCATCGATCGGATCGATCGTCTCGCCATTGGTCATCGTGATCCGCTGCGGTCTGGGCCTGCCTCGCTCTTGCTCACGCTCCAGGAAGTCGCGCCAGCGGAGCAGGTAGAGCCGCTCGCGCCGTTCGAGGCCTCGGATGCGGCGCGCGCCGAGCCCGTCCCAGAGGTCGGCGCCGACCTGCCGGCTCACGTCGTCGAAGAGGGCCTGCGAGGCGACGATGGTGCCGCCGCGTCCCTTGGCCATGACTCGTGCGGCCATGTTGACGGTGCGGCCAAGGATGTCGCCGCCGGGCCTGAGGATGACGTCGCCGCGGTGCACGCCCATGCGCAGGGAGACGGGCCAGCTCGCGCCGCGCAGCGCGGCGACCTGGGTGACCTGGTCCTGGACACGGGCGGCGCAGCGCAATGCGTTCATCCCGTCGGCGAAGACGATCAGGAATCCGTCTCCCGTGAGCTTGACCTCGAATCCCGCGTGTCGGTGCAGCTCCTCGCGGACGATCTCGTTGTGCTCGTCGATGATCCGCTCCCACTGCAGATCGCCGAGCCGCTCGGTCAGGTTGGTCGAGTCTTCGATGTCGGTGAACAGCACGGTCAGCGACTCGCCCTGCTGTGGCAGCAGCGAAGCCGTCACGGCGCGTCCGCAGTTGGGGCAGAATGACGACGCGGGCGGCGGCACTTCGCCGCAGAACGCGCAGGCCCGTGCTTCGTCCTGTTCGGATCGTCCGCCCAGCCAGGACGGCGGCGCGTCGACATTCGTCTGCCGCCAGCGTTCCGGTTCACTGCCTGCTGCCACGAGTGCACACTCTCACGACGCCTGCCGTTACAGGCGCGCAAGATGATAGCAGCGCGGACGTAACGGCGTCGGATTGACGGTATCAAGAGAGGCGCAGGACGGCAAAGCGGGAATCCACCAGATTCGACGGTTAACGCTGGCGTGACACTGGCTCGCGCCGCTTGAGCGGACGTCGGCGGCGACCGTAGGCCTGGTCGCTCCACTCCTGCAGGTCCTCGCCCAGCGCGGCCTGGTCGCGGCGCAGTTCGACGATCTGATCGCGCAGCGCGGCGGCCTTCTCGAACTCGAGATCGCGGGCGGCCTGTTTCATCCGCGATTCGAGCTCGCTGATCATGCGGGCGATCTGGTCTGGGGTCAGGTCGTCGGGCACGTTGGCGCCGAGTCCGGCCCGGTAGGCGGGGCTGTCCTCGGCCACGGCGCGCAGCTCAAACTCGTCGCGGACCTGGTTGGCTACGTCGCTGGCGATATCGCGGATCTCCTTGGTGATCCCGACCGGGGTGATCTCGTGCTTGAGGTTGTACTCGTGCTGTGCGCTGCGCCGACGATGGGTCTCGTCGATCGCCCGCCGCATCGAATCGGTGATCCGGTCGGCGTAGAGGATGGCGTGCGAGTTGACGTGGCGGGCTGCGCGGCCGATGGTCTGGACCATCGAGCTCTCGTTGCGCAGGTAGCCCTCCTTGTCGGCGTCGAGCACGGCGACGAGCGAGACTTCGGGCAGGTCGAGACCCTCGCGCAGG
>JAPPBK010000233.1 GCA_026705105.1 Chloroflexota bacterium
GATCGTCACACGCCAGGCCATGCGCCGCACAAACAGCCACGTACCGATCACGGCAGCGTGCGGGAAGATAAACCAGGTCCAATGGACGATCGCCGAGAAGTACGCCGGAAGTCCCGGCGCCGACTCCGCCCCACCGATTCGCGACTGCAGCCAGGCTGAAGGGGTGATGCCGGCGAACATCCACAGTTCCCAGTCAAGCACATAGCCGGTCAGCGTAGGCAGACCCGTCTCGTCGGCGGCGTCGCGCAACTGGATGAAAAATCCCATCGCCACCACGTAGGCCACCAGGACGCCCCAGTCGCCCCAGCGGCGGGCAAGCACAAACACGCCGAGCACCGCGCAACCCGCGATCGGCGCGAAGACCACCGCATCGAGCGAGGCAATTTGACGCAGCACCACGGACAGCACCCCGAGCCCCAACGCCGCCCAGCAGAGCGCGCCGATCACCTGCCGTCGTTGAATCTTGGTCGCTCCCCGCACCGGCCTGCTCACCTCCCCACCTCGTCGTCTCGTTTCGTTCTGTCAGCCGCTCACTCAAGAGTCACTCAAGAGCTTATCGGTTTCGTCGCAACAGGTTAACGAATTGGCTTCATTGGGGTCGCGTTGTCTCAGCTCGCAGCTGCAAGCTGGTCCGAGATCGCCTCGGCGATCCCCTTCACGTCGGTCAACGGCGAGATTGCCCCGCTGTCGTCGCATGACGCCCCGCCGCCGCCGGCCGCCCCCTCCCGCGTCACCTCGATCACGCTCTTCATGAAGACGATCACCCCGTTCTGGGCGAAGACGAGCAGCGCCGATTGCCAGCATCCCCCGCTGTGGCCGTGATGCAGCTCAATCAGCACCGACGCGTCGCCGACGATCGGCGCCTCGCGGAACCTCGCATCGAACAGCTCATGCTGGGGGACGATGATCCGCGCCAGCGAAGGCGGCTGCGAGGCGAGATGGCGGACCCATTCAATCGCATCGTCTCGCGAGCGGTCCGTGTACACGTGGATCCAGAATGTCTCGGCGGTCGGGCTGTCGAGACTGGGCTGATAGAGCACGCCGACCGATGCGTCGGCTCGACCGGGCAGCGCGGCGACGAGCGAATCCTCGGACGCCTCGAGCCAGAACTGCAACCCGACTTCAATCTCCGTCGGCTCCAGGTGCTGGCCGATCGGCACTTCCAGCGTAAACCCGCCGTTCATTTCCGAGACGGGGGTTGCCTGGCTTCCGTTCTCCGTCTCGGTCGCCTGAGGATCGCCGTTGGTATTGGAACCGTCCGTCGGCTGCGAATCTCCGCACGCCGACGCGGCAAGGGTGACCACGATCAGCGCGGACAGCGCGGATAGCGCGATCAGCGCGTCCCGCATGCCGAACCGCCTGCCGAACCACTGCAAGACCGACACCTCAACCCAGCTCCGGGCCTGAGCGATCCGCCAGTTCCGTCTGCTCGGTCCCGTCCTGGGCGGCGAGCAGCACGATGTGAAACGTCGTTCCCACTCCCTGCTCGCTCGACACTCGTATCTCGCCCCCCTGCGCCCGCACCAGTTCGCGCGCGATCGCCAATCCCAGCCCCGTGCCGCCTTGCGCCCCGGGCCGATCGGACTTGTAGTAGCGGTCGAACAGGTTCGGTATTGCCTCCTCGGGAATGCCGACCCCCGTGTCGGCGACCGCAATCGACACGCTGCTCCGGCTCTCGACTGTTGCGCTCAACTCTACGTCCCCGCCCGGCGGGGTGTGGCGCAGCGCATTGTCTACCAGGTTGCCCAGCACCTGGTCCAGTCGGTCCCAGTCGCCCAGCACGTCGCCCACCTCAGCCCCATCGGTGACCGCCACCGAGAGCCTGACGTCCAACTCCTGAGCCCGAAGCGCAAACAGGTCCCCTACGTGCTCCAGTAGCGATGCCACGTTGACCGGCTTCGACTCCACCTGCACCTGCCCGGCCTCAATCCGCGACAGATCCAGCAGCCCCTCGACCAGGCGCAACAGTCGCCGCGACTCGTCCTCGATGATTCGATACGCGTTGCGTTGTTCGTCGTCCTTGACCACATCGTCCATCAACGCCTGGGAAAAGCCGTTGATCGAAGTCAGCGGCGTCTGCAAGTCGTGTGAGACGTTCGCGAGAAAGTCACGCAGCGCGGTCTGCTGACGCTCAACTTCCTCGGTCATCTGGTTGAAGGAGGTGGCCAACTCCTGCGCTTCTTGCGACCCGCCGACGTCCACGCGCTGCTGCAACTGCCCCCGCGCGACGCTGCGCGACGCCGCCGCCACCCGCTGAATCGGTCGATAGATCGATCGCGACACGAGGAATCCGACCAGCGACGCCACCACCAGCGCGACGATCCCTGCGATCAGCATCTGCGGCGCCAGGTCGGCCAGCACGGCCGAACGCGAACCGCCGACCAGACCGACCACGATGCAGCACACGTCGCCCTGCCGTTGTTGCGCCTGCGGGCCGAGACCGGTCAGGACGTAGGAGAGCCGTTCACCGTCCGCAGTCGTGACCTGCCCTTCCACGACTTCGTTCCGATTCAACGCCTCAAAG
>JAPPBK010000261.1 GCA_026705105.1 Chloroflexota bacterium
TGACTGCGACTACGCGAGAGTCGTGAATGTGTGTCCCACCAGTGTCGTAAGTGATCGATAGCGAGCAGTGACGAGCAAACAGCTCTGGAGTGTTTCGATCCAGGTCACGCAAGACGCTAAGCGTCTGTAGCGAAGTGGACCCGGGTCGTTCAACTTCACCTGCAAGGACCTTAGCCCACAACACCTGCATTTCCTCTGTCGACACATCCTGCCCGTATTCGAAGAATCTCGCGGTCCAATCGTGGTCTGGTTCTTCATCCGGTGCTGCCTTTTCGCCAAGCTCGGCGGCGGCTGTCTTTACGATGGTCTCGACGTTGGCCTGTCGCTTTGCGGCGCGAAACCGAACGCTCTGTTCAACTCGTTCGGAGAAGTCGACGTCTGTCTCAATGCTCAGCCCCGCTGGCTGTAGGCTCTGCTGAGCTTCGATTTGCGCTTCCGCGATGGTCTTCATCGCCTTCGATTGGGCTTCAGCCTCAATGGCTATTGCTTGCGCAGAGGTCTCAGCGTCCACGATTTTCGCTGCACCCTCGCGCTTCGCAATCCAGGAAGGAAAGAGAACTCGTACTGGATTGACTCCAATGCCGCTCGCTGTGTACTGAGCGAGCTTGATGACAGCGAGGACTTGCCCCACGGTTGCCGGGTCAGGCATTGTCTGATTCTCCTTGAGTGACAGAACGTATGCGCAGTGTATCAGACAGTGTGCTGTTGCTAGAAGACCGCAGGACGTTGCGCTGGAGTGAGTCGGGATGTCTCAAAGTCGCCGATTCGATACCACCGGCTCCGACGCCAACAGCCGACGCAGCGGAAGCAGATTTGGCAGACCGAGAATCTCCGACAAGCCCTCGTC
This sequence comes from Chloroflexota bacterium, assembly GCA_026705105.1. Taxonomy (GTDB): domain Bacteria; phylum Chloroflexota; class Dehalococcoidia; order Bin125; family Bin125; genus Bin125. Next base: position 848 of record JAPPBK010000261.1, read on the forward strand.
GAGCCTGGCGCAGGTTGCGCGATCGACCATGTCGGGAGGCGTTCGAAGCAGGGCGTGGATTGACTTCGCTGACTGGTACTAATGTGTTACATTCGGCTGAGCCAGTTGACGGGTAGTCGAGGAGTCCCATGGTCCTCTCCAGCGCTCTCGCCGATGTTGTGCCCGACCGATTTCTCGCCCTGAAGGACCCTCAGCGCGATTTGCCGCAGCTCGCCAAGGATGAACTGGCGACGGAGTTGATCTCGCAGGTGGTGGCGTCGCTGCCGACCGAGCAGCGGATCCAGCAAGGGGACGCGACGGATCGCCACCGATGGCGCGAGACGGTCGGCAAGGTGGACCTGGTAGTAACGTCGCCGCCCTACTGGAATCTGAAGGAGTATCCCGAGCGCGAAGGCCAACTGGGGTGGACGGCGGACTACGAGGAGTTTCTGGCCCTGCTCCAACCGGCATGGGAGGCATGTTACGAGGCGCTGGTCCCCGGCGGTCGGTTGATCATCGTGGTCGGTGACGTGTGTCTTTCGCGGCGGCAGAACCGCGGGCGACACACAGTGGTGCCGCTTCACGCCTCGATCCAGGAGCAGTGCCGCGAAATCGGCTTCGACAACCTCGCGCCGATCATCTGGCACAAAATCGCCAACGCGACCCTGGAGGCCAAGGGCAACGGCGCCGGATTCATGGGCAAGCCCTACGAGCCGAACGCGGTGATCAAGAACGACATCGAGTACATCCTGATGCAGCGCAAGCCGGGCGGCTATCGCTCCGCGTCGTTGGAGCAGCGCGTGCTCAGCGTGATCCCCAAGGCTCAGCACAGCGAGTGGTTTCGGCAGGTCTGGGACGGGCCGCCGGGAGCGTCGTCGCGCACGCATCCTGCGCCGTACCCGGAGGAGTTGGCGGATCGCCTGATTCGGATGTTCAGCTTCGTCGGCGACACCGTGCTGGATCCCTTCCTGGGGACGGGTACCACGCTCGCGGCGGCGGCGCGTTCCGGGCGGAACGGGATCGGCTTCGACATTGAGCCTGCATATGTGGATCACGCGCGACAGCGGTTGAGCGAGATCGCGACGGCTCGCGTCGTTTCATGACTTCCATCCATGACGCCATCGCGGATCTGCATCGAATCGCTTACGTCGAGGGCAAGCGGCAGTCCCCCGCGCGTCTGAACTCGCTGGCCGATCTCTGCGTCCAGGAACTGGAGTCGCGAGGGCTGTCGGGAGTCGTCAAGGAGGCCAGGATTCCGGGCTTCGGTCGAGAGAAAAGCTGGGACGTGGTCTGGGAGTACGACGGCAAGGTGCGCCTGGCGATCTCGCTGAAGTCAATCTTGAGCAACATTCCCGGAACGGTGCCCAATCGGATTGACGACCTGATGGGCGAGGTCGCCAACGTGCAGCTTCTCTCGCCGGAGATCGTGCTCGGCTATGTGATGGTGTTCAATCGCGGCGAAGACACCGCCGACGGCAGGTGGATCAACAGGCTGAAGCGCTCGCTCGACGGTCTGTCGGGTCGCGGAGCGCCTGCTTGGGCGCCGGGCACATTCGAGGCACATGTGTTGGTCGAAGCGACCTTTGGGGACGCGCCCACTGTACACGCAGGCACAGACGACTTTGGCTCATTCTTCGACACCTTGGTCGCGCGGGTGGCGGAGCGAAATCCGGGTTACAAGGGATAGGTGGCTGCG
>JAPPBK010000086.1 GCA_026705105.1 Chloroflexota bacterium
GGTAACGCTCCTCGGGCGAGACGACATGCAGGCGATTGGAAAGCAACTCATTGCCGGCCTCAATGCCGCCGCGCGAGTTGCCGTAGGCCATGTAACTGGCCGTAGGAATCAGCAGTGCGAGCGATGCAGTGGCACGATCCCGAGGAGGCCGCACGACGAATGTGATGTGATCTTCCTGATCGCCGGCAGTCAGGCGGGCGGCGTAGAGTCCACTCGGCGTGCCGTCCGGGACTTCGAGCTCGAAGTCGGCGTCCCACTCGCAGTCATAGAGCGAGTCGTCCAGGAAGTGGATTGCCGCGTACTGGTCCGGCGCGTGTCGAAAACTGAGCTCGTCTCCGGTCCAGTTGGAGCCGCGCACGGCGCGGATCGGGAGGTTGAACAGTTCTCCATTGGCGCGGTTGGGCGAGATGTCGATGATCTCGTCGGTTTCAAACGCCTGGCCAAAGTCCCAGGCGGCGCAGATGTCGGTCCGCAGATCGACGGGAACCGGTCCTGAACGCAGCGCTTCTATCTCGCTGGCCTCCAGTACGCGTGAAGCGACGACCGGGCGCTCGATCCGCCCGTTGAAGATCATCTCCCCGACCGGTCTCCCGCGGGCCTCTTCGCGACTGGCCGCGGCGATCAAGAGCGGTGCGTGGCTGTTGACCGCAGCATTCTCGTCGCTCGTGTGCCGCGCGTCGCCGCTCGAGGTGTCGCGAGCGTAGGAGTCCAGAAGCTGTTGCCGCAAGAGCACCTCGCCATTGTCCGAGTTGTAAGTGGCGCTGACCAGGTACCATTCGCGGGCCACGAACGGTTGGCCCAGCGAGAACTCCTGCAGGCCGCCCGCGCCGTCTCCGAGCTGCAGGACGAGACCGTCGGACGGATCCGTCCAGAGAGCGAAACCGCGGCCTGCCTCGACATCCATCTTCGAGATGATGCACGCGCGACGCACGGCGGGCAGGGTGGGAAAGACTGTGGCCTGGAGGGACAGACTGCCGAGCCCGTCAAACGCGGGACCGTGTGGGACGACGGCGTAGGAGCCGCAGTAGGTCTCCTGGGTGCGACCGGGATACTCACCGCTCACGGACGTTGGCAGGAGTTCGTCGCGGTAGCCGGGACCGTCGGGTTGGCGGTCGCCGGATATCAGCCGGACGATGTCGGCCTGATATCGGTCAACGCCGGGCTCACAGCTCACCATAAAGCGGATGCGTTCGCCGGGGGCGACGCTGATTTCGTCGCTGTAGCCGGCGATCTTCTTGTCGAGCATGGATCGCTCCCTCGGCGTGGATTCAGTCGAGTACGAGTGGGGTTCCGGTGATCAGTTCCCAGCGCATCTTGAAGACCGCTCGCTCGGCGTCTTCGAGTGACGTGAAGACCTGATCCTCGATCAGTGTGACATCCGCGCCGCGCTGTCCGGAGAGCTGGGCGAGACCCCATTCCTGGTAGGGGACACGGGTGACAAGCACAAAGCGACCGGCGGCCTCGGTATCGCGCATCCGCGTGACGATGCGTTGCAGCGCCGCACTGTGCGGGCCCATGGGGTTGGCCATGAACTCGCGGGCGAGATCGGTCCGGCTCGGATCGATTGGATACTGAGAAGGCATCCGCTCCCTCACTGGTTCAGTGCTGCAGGCTAGGCTCGCCGGGCAAGGGTTGCAAACGCCGGCCCGGTGCCGGCTCGCGTCGCGGACTAGACTGCTCTCTCTGCGCGCGCCGTGGTCGAAGGAGTGATGGTGGATGAGCATCTCCACACATCCTCAGTTTCTCAATGACCATCAGGCGGAGGATCGTTGCGGCGGCTGCTGGCGTTCGTTTCCGCGTGCGTGCCGGTGCGGCGGACAGATTCATGCGGAACGCGGGGACGAGAGCGAGATCGGAGACGTCTGGCTGCGGCGTTGGTGCTCGCAGTGCGGCATTGACTGGGACGAGCCGATTGGGGCGAAGTCGTAACGGGCGAGGTCGGCTGTTCGATCAAGGCTCGGGCTGGAAGTGGGGATGGGCCACGGCTTCGTCAGGCCAGAGAAAGTCGAATCCGGCCTTAAGCGCGTATTGCCGATCGAGGTCTTCGCGGTCGCCGATGTGTAGGTACACGTCGGCTTCGAACTGTGCTTTCACGTCGGGCAGCATGTGTTTGCCAACGACAAAGTCAACTTCGATGTCGTGGTCTTGCCATAGTGCCCGTTGGCTGCTGAGGGTGCGATCGGAACAACTGCCGATCAGAAAATCCTTGTCGCGAACCAGGCGAACCATGTCCATGGTCAGCGGGCCTGGCGGGTCGCCGACCTCCAGCGTGCCGTCGATGTCGAAGCTGATCAGAACAGTCACAGGCCACTCCTCGACGATGACTAGTGGGGGGGGGGCTAATCGGGGCTCGCGCTCCAGACGGTGAAGTTGCCTCCAAGCGGCATCGGCCCGCCCGACACGGCTACCTCCGGCTTGACGCCGGTAACCTGCCTCGCGCCGGCTCGGCCCTGCAACTGTTGGATGCAGTCCGTGTGCATCCAGACCCGGCTGCGTCCGCTGCCGACGTTGCCGC
>JAPPBK010000412.1 GCA_026705105.1 Chloroflexota bacterium
GGTTTAGGTCGGTAGCCTTGCCGATGTACAAGATGTCCCCAGCAATAGACGCCAACGCATAGCAGCTGCATATTGGAGGCACGGCCGCAAGCGCTGCTCGCGTGAATGCCAAACGGTTAGAGGTCGGAGGCGACAAGTCATTTGTCCGCATCAGACAGATATTTCCTGTGTTGCCGCTGCCACAATCGCCTCAGAGTAAGTGGCAGCCAGCCTCTCCATTCCTCTTGCGTTCTGGCTGCCAGCAAGACCTCCCGACATCCAGAACTCAGGGGACATCAGCACAGCGCTATCAGGGTCAAGGTGATCTGCGGCAGCGCTCATGCAGTTGACGAACGCCTCCTTGGTGAAGTCTCTGTCCTTCAGCAATGCTCCGAGTACGGTATCGAGCACTGTGAAGAAGAACACTACTCCATTGGTCTTGTAGACGACGGACGCAGGCTTTGGCTCAGCACCGTCTGCCTCCCCGACGAACACGCTCTCCACTGCGAGCCAGAAGTTCATCATGACTGCTATTCGCTTCTCTGGCGCAATCGGCATCGTGTTGTAGGTGTGGAACTTGTTCAGGACGATTCTCTTGAGCGGAGTCACGAACCCGTTCTGCGTGATTGTGTGAGTGGAGCTCCGGGCTTCGTCAGCGAACTGAATGCGTTGGAACCATGCAGACGACTCTTCGTTGTTCAGGCGCATGACGATGTCCAGTGCGCGATCATCCGAACCCCTTTCGACTTCGCGCCTGAGCCACTTTGGCAGATGCGGGACATCCGCAACCTCAATCATGCGAGAGAAGCGAGCGGTGATGTGTTGCGCGACACCTCTGTCCACAGATCTCTGCTTGGTGTTAACAGTGATGAACTGCAACATCTTGTCGGTTTCTCCCATCTCATGCGCAATCACTACGGCGAGCGGAAAGTCCAGTAATGCCAGAGTGCTCTCGGCGGCGATCTTGAGGCCCTCAAGGCGATGTTGCCCATCCACTACGTCGAATGGGCACACGCCTCCATATGCGTCGATGGGGAAGGCGATCTCGCTTGTTTCCTCGTCGTAGTCCACGCTGCCGCTTGTTGCAAGAAAGACAGAAGTAGGAAGGAACGCCTCGTTGTGTTCCTGCGCGTCTATCAGATCGTTGCCGAAACTCCGAGCTCGGGTCTGACTCAGTAGTCGCTGCATCCCCTTGCCCTCTTGGACGTCCAACCGGTCGACGCGATAGAATCCGTTGGACAGGAACTCCGCGACAGTGAACGAGGTCAAGAAGAGAGATCTCTTCCCTTGCGAGATTCGAACTGCTGGCTTTCGAAGAACTGTCATCGCACGTCTCCTGAGTAACGAGGTCGGGAACGCATCTGGGCAAGCCACAAGATGGTATCAGCGAGCGAAGCGCTTCATGCAGCGTCCGACCGGCTACGTCGCGACGATCTGCGCCGGCGAGGTCGTGCTCGAAGACGACGAACTGACCGGCGCGCTGCCAGGCCGACTGGTGCGCGGCGCGCAGAGCGCGTAGGTCCCCAGTCGCCGCTGGGTCCAGACGGACCCGATAGCATCGAGGCGCTGCCCGACCATTGATCAGGAGCGCCTAGATGTCGACGATTACCGCTGTCCGCTCGCGGATGCTGCGCATCCCGCTCGACCATCCGACGTCGTTCTCCAATCGCACCGTCTACCACCGCGACCATCCGGTGGTCGAAGTCGAGTGCGACGACGGCCATGTCGGAATCGGCTTCTGCTACGCGGGCAACTCCAACGGGCAGCTCGTGACCTCGGCGGTAGACCAGCTCTTTGCGCCGCTGCTGCTCGGGCAGGATCCGTTCCGCGTCGAGGGCCTGTGGGCGGCGATGTACCAGGAGTCGCTGCTGCACGGCCGCGCCGGGTCGACGATGCGGGCGCTTTCGGCGCTCGATATCGCGCTCTGGGATCACAACGCGAAGGCGGCGGGGTTGCCGCTCCACAGGCTGCTCGGCGGCTACTACGAAGACACCGTGCCCGCCTACGCGTCGGGCGGCTACTACCTGGAGGGCAAGGGCCACGAAGGTCTGCAACAGGAGCTGCTGGGCTACGTCGAGATGGGCTTCGACGCGGTCAAGATCAAGGTCGGCCGACTGTCGGTGCGCGATGAAGCTTCGCGGATGCAGGCCGCGCGCGAGGCGGTCGGCCCCGATGTGCACATCATGCTCGACGCCAACAACGCCTGGTCGAACCTTGAGGACGCGCTGCGCTACATGGCGGCCTACGAGCCGTCCAGCCCGTACTGGATCGAGGAACCGTTCTCACCCGACGCCATCGGTTTGCACGCGAAGCTGGCCCAGCGCACCGGCGTGCCGGTCGCAACCGGCGAGATCGAGGTTGGCCGCTGGCGCTTCAAGGAGCTGATGGACCAGGACGCGGCGATGATCCTGCAACCCGACGCCGCCGTGCTCGGCGGCGTGACCGAGTTCCGCCGGATTGCTCGTCGAAATCCCCAATAGCCGCCGGGAACTCGTACGGGTCCAGTCCGTGCTGAA
>JAPPBK010000398.1 GCA_026705105.1 Chloroflexota bacterium
CCATGGTACCGAGCGAATCCACCTGATGCTGCCGCAGCGCTTGGTCGGCCACTAATCGATCGAGACGACTTCGGCGGGATCCCACTGTCCTTCGGTGGGGCGACAGAACGGCAGGACGACGATACGACTGAAGACGACGATTCGTAGCCCGGGATCGATGCACGCAGAGCTGCCAGCGTCGATCCTTGAGCGAACCTCAAGTCTTGGCCATCCGAGTTGAGAGGCAACAGTCCGAGAGGCGACCGCTATGTGAGGGCGCTCGACCTCCCCGACATTGAGGCTGAGACGCGGCGGAGTGTGCCAATGCTCTACCCCGCGACGTGGTTGGCCCAGCGTTCCATGATTGGGCGGCGGGCTTCTAGCAGGTCGTCGCGGCGGTACGACTTGGCGATGCCGCGGGGCTGGTGGGCTAGCACGGCTTCAGCTAGCTCGTAGGGCACGCCCTCAGCTGCGAGCCAGTCTCGGAGGCTGGCTCGCATGCCGTGGATGGTGGCGGGGATCTCGGCGGTGCGCAGGGCCTTTCCGAGGGTGTTATCAGACAACGGCTTGCCGGTGCGGGGGGCGGCAAAGATGAGTTCGGCGCCGTCGCCTAGCTCGCGAGCTTCGTTGAGCAGCTCTAGCGCCCGGCTGGACAACGGGATCCTGTGGGGCTTGCCGGTCTTGGTGCGCTCGCCAGGGATCGTCCAGGTGTCGCCATCGATTTCGTCCCATGTTGCGTTTCGGGCCTCGCCTGAGCGGCAGCCGGTGAGGACGACGAACTCAACTGCGAGCTTCACGATCAGGGAGGCGGTGCCGACACGGATGGCAGCGACTGCGGCGGGCACCTCTTCGGGTGGCAGCGCGCGCTGGTGGCTCCCGGCGGGCTGCTTGGGCAGGGCAGCCGTGAGGGCTTCGCTGCGGGCTGGATTGTCGTCGCGGTGGCCCTGGGCGAGCGCCCAGCCAAGCACGGCACCGAGGCGTTGCTTGACTCGTCTCATCGTCTCGGCCCGCTCGTGCCAGTGCGGCAACAGTACGGCTAGCAGGTCCGCGGTGGTTACCTCCGAAACGAGCTTGGAGCCGAGCTGGGGCTCGACATAGTCGCGGAACGACGCCCGCCATTGCGCCTCGGACTTGCCTCCGTCGCGCCAGGACGGACGGCGCAGGCGGATCACCTGCTCCCACGCCTCGGCCACACTCGGCGCGTCTCCGGTCCGGGGATCCTTGCCGGCGGCAACCGCCCGGGCATTCTCCAGGGCGCGGGCTCTGGCTTCGGCCAACGTGATGACCGGGTAGCTGCCAAGCCCGACGCTGGTGACCTTGCCGCCGATCTTGACCCGTTGGCTCCACGTCTTGGACCATCGTCCGTTCGCCATGGGCTTGACCAGTAGGCTCAATCCGTGGCCGCCTCGGCCGTCGCCGTAGCGACCGGGCCGGTTGATCGTGCGTACGAAGGCCGCCGTAAGTATCGCCGGTCGCCGGTGATTCGAACTCATCTATCACCCCCGTTACTACTTTTTGGTGCGGAAACACGCTAATGGCTGAGGGCGGTTGAGCACAACCTCACCAGCCTGCCTGGCCCGATTTATGGCCTTTGGCCTGGGACTTTGGTATTGGCTGAGGACTCGTGAACAAGATCGAGCAAACTCAGAGGTGGCGGACGTCCACCTCCGCCATGCCAAACTCAAGTAATACCTACCCCATCGCGCTGCTACCAACCTCTATGTCCAGAACACCTAGTCGCCGACGTCTGCGGCCCCGACACGGTGACCGCGGACATCGCCGACTTCGCTGAGCGAGCCCTGTCGTTGCCATACCGCTAGGACGGCCCCGTCGCTTGACCCCGCGGCCAACCAAGGTGCGATATCGCCCTATATAGAGCATTGGCGGGGGAGTGTCTTGCGCAGGCGGATCCGGCGGCGCGTACAACCTGTGCTAGGTGTGCTGGCACCAGCGTCGAACCAGGAGCCGCCCTTGATCGAGCCACTGTGAGGGGTATCGGAGACTGACAACTCCGATATGTGGTGGCCTCTTGTACTGGTCCACACAAGCGCGGGGAGGTGTCCCCCTTTGTGTCGTACGCCTTCGATAGGTTCCGCTCCATGTTGACTGACCCGCTGAACATAGAGGACGCCCGCCCGAGCTATGCGCTCGCTTATGAGGCGGATGAGGCGATTTCCCGCGTCTTCGGAAGCTCCGAACATGACGACGCGGTGGCCGCGCTTGAAGAAGTGCTACGAGTCAAAGAGTCCGGCGCAGACTCGCTAGAGCTGCTGCAAACTTTGGCCAGGACGTCGACCATCGCCAAGTGGGCCGCTCTTTGCGAGAAGCTCAATGAAACAGCAGCGATGGTCAGCCAGGGCCTTCCCGAAGGAGGCCGCGGCGACGGGTCCAAGTACGCCAGTCACTTGGGCCCCGACTCATACTCCATCTCCGCCGACGGAATGATGTCCAGATTCCGCCGTGAAGAGACCCAGACGCTTGACACCGAGCCGTGCTATC
>JAPPBK010000163.1 GCA_026705105.1 Chloroflexota bacterium
CTACCAGCAGTTCCAGGCGATGAACGCGAATCTAAGTGCGTCGGTGCTCTGTCCGGGATTCGTCAACACCAACATCGGCTACGCCGAGCGAAACAAGCCGGAGGAGTTCGGCGCTGCCTCCGAGCGCACTGCCGAGCAGGAACAGGCAATCAACCTGATGCTCGGCGGCGGTATGGACCCCGACCAAGTCGCGGATGTCGTCTTCGACTCGATCGTCGAGCAGCGCTGCTACATCTTGCCCCATCCGGCCTGGGACGACGTGGTTCGCGGGCGGGTCGAGCATGTCCTCGCCCGCGGCGCGCCGGTCTCGGTGGACATGGAAGAGATGCTGCGCCGCCGCGCCGCCGGTCAAGAGGTCTAGGGAGCAGGAGGACGGGAACATGCGTGAGTTTGCAGGCAAGACGGCGTTCGTCACCGGCGGCGCGAGCGGGATCGGTCTGGCGATGGTCGAACGCTTCGCCTCGGAGGGCATGAACGTCGTGCTCGCCGACATCCAGGAAGACGCGCTCCAGGTCCAGGTGCGGCGGCTGGAGCAGGAAGAACGCTCGGTCATGGGCGTCGTCGTCGACACGATGCAGCGCGACGCGCTGGAACGGGCCCGCGACGAGACGATCGATCGCTACGGCAATATCCACGTCCTCTGCAACAACGCAGGCGTGTTCAGCTTCCAGGACGCAATGGGTCTGGGCCCCGAGACGACCAACGTCTGGGATGTGGAAGATCGCGTGTGGGAGTGGGTGATCGGCGTCAACTTCTGGGGCGTGCTCTACGGCGTGCAGGCGTTCCTCCCACACATGGTCGGACACGGCGAGGAGGGGCACGTGGTCAACACGTCATCGGTCGCCGGCCTGACTCCGGGCGGCAGCGCTTACAGCGTCTCCAAGCACGGCGTCCTCACCCTGACCGAGGGGCTGCACCAGAATCTTGAACGGATCGGCTCGAAGATCGGCGCGTCCGTGCTCTGTCCGGGCGCGGTCCAGACCCAGATCATGCTCGCCGATCGCAACCGGCCCGACGAGTACGGCGGCGCCGGCGAACGGACGGAGGGGGAGGCCGCGGCGTTCGACGCCTTCCTCGCCTCCGGGATCGAGCCGGCCGACGTGGCCGAGTTGGTCGTCCAGTCGATCATCGAAGAGCGCTGCTACATCCTGCCTCATCCCGACTGGGACGACATCGTCCGCCAGCGGGTCGAGAACATCATCGCCCGAACCGTCCCGGCGCCGCGGCTGCCGAGAGAGTAGATACGCCCCGTCTCCGAGCGGCCTTCCACGCCGCTCCTAGACTGCGCGGACAGTTGACTGGCGACCCAGAGCACTCCGAAAGGACCGACGATGCGCGACTTTGCAGGCAAGACGGCGGTAGTGACCGGAGCAGCCAGCGGCATGGGCTACGCCTTCGCCGAGCGGTTCGCCGCCGAGGGCATGAACGTCGTCCTCGCCGACATCGAGTCGGACGCGCTCATGGCGGCCGTCACCCGACTGGAACAGCAGGAACGCAACGTCGTCGGTCTCGAGGTCAACACGATGCGCCGCGAGACGCTGGAACAGGTGCGCGACCAGGCGATTGAGCGTTACGGCAAGATCCACGTGCTCTGCAACAACGCCGGCGTGACCTCGCGGCGCGACGGCGGTCTCGGCGCGGGCGTCGGGGCCGTGCCGGTCTGGGAGGTCCCGGACTCGACCTGGGACTGGGTCATGGGCGTCAACTTCTGGGGCGTGCTCTACGGGCTGCAGGTGTTCGTTCCCTCGATGATCGAGCACGGCGAGGAAGGCCACATCGTCAACACCGCCTCGGTCGCCGGGCTGATCCCCGGCGCGTCGGCCTACAGCGTCTCGAAACACGGCGTGCTCACGCTGACCGAGGGTCTCTGGCACCACCTGCGAGCGGCGGAGTCCAACATCTCCGCCTCGGTGTTGTGTCCGGGATTCGTCAACACGCAGATCAACGAGGCGGAACGCAATCGTCCCAGCGAGTTCGGCCAGTCGATCGTGGCGAACGAAGCGCAAAGCATGGCCTCGCGCGTGTTCCTGGGCGGCGGGATGGACCCGAACGACGTGGCCGAGCTGGTCTGGCAAGCGATGGTCAACGACCATCTCTACATCCTCCCGCACGACGGCTGGCGAGACATCATCCGGGGCCGGATCGATGCCGTCCTCGACGGCCATCAGCCGGTCGAGATTGACTTCCAGAAGATGATCGAGCGACGCGCCGACGGCGCGAACGTCTAGCCGGGGACCGAACCGCTACTCGTCGCCGCCCGACTCGAGCTGGGCGGCGAACTCCTTGCGGCCGACGCGTTCTTTCTCGGTCTTGGCGAGGATGGTTTCGGGAATCCAGAAGGGCAGGTCGTTGTCGGCCCGCGACGGCGCGAGCAGGTCGTCGAGGTCCATGACCAGTTCGCGGCGGTCGTACTTGGTCTGCTCGTGACCTTCCCACATCGGCAGCATCGCGATCGCGTCGAAGGGGC
>JAPPBK010000165.1 GCA_026705105.1 Chloroflexota bacterium
GTTCGAGTCGGGCAGCATCAGGTCCATCAGGACCAGTCGGGGATCATGCTTGGCCAGCAGATCGGGGACGGCCTTGGGGTCGCCGGTCAGAACGGGGCTGTAGCCGGCCTGGGTCAGCGCCTCGCGCACGGCGTTCAGCGTCTGCGGGTCGTCGTCGACGCAGAGAATGCGCGGGCGCACTCTCGTCCTCGGCCGCCGCCCCGACAGGATCGGCTGTTCGAACTCGGCATCCTCAGATGCGGCCGGCAGGGTGAAGGTGAAGCGGCTGCCCAGGCCGGGCCCGTCGCTCTCGGCGCGGATGCGGCCCCCGTGTGCTTCGACGATCCCCTTGGAGATAGCCAGGCCAAGACCAGAGCCGTCCAGCACCCGCTCGCGCCGCTCGCCCTCGAGCCTCGAAAACTTGCGGAACAGGTGGGGCAGCCGCTCGGCGGAGAGGCCGATGCCCTGGTCGGCCACGGAGAAGGCGACGAACATGCCCTCGCGGGCGGCCTCGACGTGAATCTCGGTCTGGTCATCCGAGTGCCGGGCGGCATTGGCGAGTAGGTTGCCTAGCACCTGGACGATGCGTCGGCGGTCGGCGACCACCCGGGGCAGGTTGGGAGCCAGCTCGAAGATCAACTCGCGCCGGCCGCCGCCAGACTGGAAGCTCGAGCGCGCCTCGTCCACGAGCGTGGCCGGGTCCATCGGTTCAGGGGAGACGGTCAAGCTTCCCGTCTCGATTCGCGCCACATCAAGCAGATCGCTGATCTGCTTGCGCATGTGCTCGGCGTGATCTCGGATGATGCGGTGGAACTGCACTTGTTCCGCCGGATCCAGTTCGGGCGAGGCCTCCAGCAGTGTGTCGACCGAGCCCTTGACGGCGGCCAGGGGCATGCGCAGCTCGTGGCTGACCATGCCCAGGAACTCGGCACGCAACCGTTCCAGGTCTTCGATCGGGGTCATGTCCTGCATGCTCACAACCACAGATTCGACGGCGCCGTCGGCCGAGACGATTGGGGTGGCGTTGACCAGGGTCGTGACGCTGCGGCCGTCGGGTGCGCGGATCGTGATCTCTTCGGCGCGGACCATCTCGCCGGTCTGGAGCGCCTCGACCAGGGCCGGGTGGGCCTCCTCACGCGGCAACTCCTCGCCGGTGCTGCGGAAGAAGGAGAGCGTGTCGATCAGTTGCTCGGCCGTACTGCCGGGTGGCCACATCTGGCCGACAATCCGCCTGACCTCCTGGTTGATCGAGCGCAGCCGGCCTGTTCGCGCGTCGAAGACGAGCACACCGACGGGCGCAGTGTCAATCAGCGTTTCGAGATCGGCCCGGACCCGCTCTTCGTCTCGCTGCCACCGGGCATGGGAAATGACGAGCGCCGCCTGCGCGGCGAGCAGAACCAGGCTTGCTTCGTCCTCCTCGGTGAAGGGCGCGTCATCCTGCGTGGCGGCGACGCAACAGAGGCCAAGACGCTCGCCACGCAGGACGATCGGCGATCCGAGCAGGGTTCGCCAGGGTGCGGAGGCGGCCGTAATGCCATGTGACTCCGCATAGTCGGGAATGTCGTCGATTCGCAGCGGTTCCGCTCTGTCGGCAAACAGATCGAGAATCGACGGTTGGTCGGAAGCCGTAAGCGCGTCGTGTTGCTCGGCATCGAGACCGGATGTCGCGAGCAACTCCATCTGACCGGAGCCGTCCTGTCTGGCAATCCAACCGCAGCGTGCTCCGGTGAGTTCGCAGGCGCTGTCGACGAGCTCCTGGAGGACTTGCTCGAACTCCACCTGCTCATTGATTCGCAGGCTGGCCTCGCTGAGCCGCATGAGGCCGTCGCTAAACGGTTGCCGCTCGGGTTCCCGGTCTCCGATGCTGTTCATCTGGCGGCCCTTCATGGTCTCCTGGCCTGGCGATCGGACTCACATGTTCGTTTACACATTCGAGTTTCGCCGATCTGCCAGCAAACGGCCGTAACTCTACGGATTTTACACCGAGAGTCCCGATAGTGTACAGAAGCGCCTGCGCCGCTCGTACGCAAAGCCTCCCGCAGGATGACGGTCACGGACACGAAACCAGAGAGGTCAGTCACATTGGATCTGATCAGAACTCACTGGCGGACTTGATCCTATGACGCTTGACCACAGGTCGCCGCGACCGCTCAGCAGCCAGATTGGAAGGGATGCTGGAGCTGCCCACCAACCGGACAGGTTTTCACCAACTCGGATAGGCAGCCTGGAGATCTTGGCCACTCAATCGGGCGACAATCCCTTTCAGGGAGGACCCCGGCTGCTTCTTAGCGGCCGCGCCGGTCACCGGGGCCATGCGACCTTGCACGATGGGTTCCACGCGAAGGGACTCGGCCGGCTGACGAATGATCGACGGGTACCTCGCCGCGCAGTCGGTCGTCCCGCTCAGCGCCGTAGCGCAATTCGCTCCGGTCGCGGATGTGGCGCTTGACCGCGGCGTACACCTTGGCCGTGCGCCGCAGGCTGT
>JAPPBK010000171.1 GCA_026705105.1 Chloroflexota bacterium
CCGTGATGCCCTCGCAGCCCGAGGCCTGGGCGCTCTCGCTGCCGGCGGTCGGCATTCTGCTCTCCGCCAACCGACTGGTACGACTCGTCACCAACTCCGTGGCAGCGGTGATCTTCCAGCGGTTCGGCCAACGCGGGCCGTTCATCGCGGCCTTGCTGCTCTCCGTCGTGGTCACGCTCTGCTACGGCTGGTCCAGCGCCTTCGGGCTGCTCCTGGCGGCGAGGATGGGCTGGGGGTTCTGCTGGTCGACCCTTCGCCTGGGCGGCTTCTGGACCGTGTTGACCGAGGCCGGCGACCACAATCGCGGGCTGTTGATGGGCGCCTATTCGGCGATCGTGCGCATGGGATCGGTTGGCGGCGTGCTGCTCGGCGCAGCGCTCACCGACTTCTTCGGACACCGCCTGACCCTGACCCTCTTCGCCGCGGTGATGGCGGCGACCGCCGTCGCCTGGGTGCTCACCAGCCGCCGGCTGGCCTTGGCCGCACAGCCCGCGCAGCGAGAGTCGGAACGCGCCGACCTGCGCGCCGTGCTCGCGGACCGGCGGTTGCTCGTCACTTGCGGCGCGATCCTGGTCACCGGACTCGTCTTCTCCGGTCTGGTCACCGCCTCGCTCGGCTTCTTCCTCAGCGCGCACTTCGGCAAAGAGATCGCAATCCTCGGGGTCGCTCTCGGCGTCACCACCGCCACGGGCATCCTGCTCGGATCGCAGTGGCTGCCGCTCTCACCGCTGTTCGGCTACCTCTCCGATCGCTTCGGCCGCGTCATGGTGATATGCGGCGGCTTTGCGACCGGCGCGGCCGGGTTGGTCGTCCTGGCCGTCACCGACTCGATCTGGTTGATCCTGGCTGCCGTGCTCTCGGCCTTTGTCGCCTCAACAGCACTCACCGTGACCCTGCACGCGGCCGCCGGCGACCTTGCGCCGCCCGAACGCCGCAATGCCGTGCTCAGCGCCTACGCCACCTTCCTCGACTTGGGCAGTGCACTTGGCCCGCTGATTGGTCTGTCATTCGCCAGCCTGGCCGCGCTGCAGGGACTGTACAGCGGTGCAGCCGTGCTGCTGCTCGTAGCCGCACTCAGCTTCTGGCTCGTCTTTCGCACCGAGTCATCCCAGGACGGATAGTCGAGCACGAAGGTCCTGCCCGCGGAGTAGCGCCGACCCTTCCCGAGTTGCCACAGCCCTTCTCAACCTGCCTCGTAGTGCTCCGGAGCCGAAGCATCGGCCTGACTGCTCGCCGCCCAGCCGAGAACGGAGAGGATCATCAGCGGGTCGGCGATCTGCCAGACGACGCCCTCGTTGACGAAGTAGGCGTTGACGAAGACGAGCACGCCCAGCGCCGCTGAGGCGGCGGCGCAGGCGCGGCTCGCGACATCGCCCCGGCGCCAACAGGCCACAGCGGCGACGCTGGAGCCGGCGATGAACAGGGGGTTGATCGTGCGCCAGACGTTGCCCGCGTGCTCGCCGAATCCGCCCGTGTACGCATTGACCAGCACGGCCAGGGCGAGCAGCGCGAGGGCCAGGCAGCGCAGCCAGGATTCCCGCTCGCTGCGCAACCAGATCCACCAGACCCCGCCGATGCCGAACACGAGCGGCGGGATCTGCCAGAGCCGCCACGGCCAATGCGACGCCGACAACCCGTCAGGGTCGACGACTACGGTCCGCTCGGTCCAGGTAAAGATGGCCAGGACCACCGCCGCCGTGAGCGCGGCGACTCCGATTGGGCCCAAGTCACGCTTGACGAACTGATGCAACATCACTAACCCTCCGGGTCGGCAGACCTCGGCCTCGGCGCACTGCTAGGAGAGCGGGGTCGGATCCAGGAATCGGTCGAGCACGTTGCGCGTAATGCGCGAGACGTTGTTGTCGTGGTCGTTGTGGAACAACGCGGAACTCCAGCCGATCGAGCCGGTCGAGAACACGGCGCCGCCGCGCGGCGTCTCAAAGAAGACCACGTCGGCGTGCACCTGGGGATCGTCCTGTCCGCCGATCGAGAGCAACATGTGACCGATGTCCTCGTTCACGCGGATGTAGGCGTCAGTGTGCTGCTCGGAGGTCGCCACGGTCAGGGCGTGGGGAGGCGTGCCATAGGCGCGGCTGGCCGAGTCCAACTCCAGCCCGGCAGCGCCGCCGCCGATCAGGCCGAAGTCGCCGATGATCTCCTCCTCAATGCCCTCGAAGATGAAGGCGGCGCGCGGGTCGCGGCTGCCGGCGGTGCGTCGGAAGTAAGAGGAGTGGTCGAATCCCTGGGCGATAAAGCCGTTGCCCACGAGTGACTGCGGCGTGCGTCCGGCGCGCCACCAAAGGCCGCCATACTCGCCGGTGAAGGCCATGTAGTACTCGCCCGGCTCGCTCGCCCACGAGCGGGAGCCGTCTTCGGTGCGCCGCATCTCCATCGCCCCGGGCTTGTCGTCGCGGTAGGCGACGCGCCAGTAGAAGCCGTTGCCGCCCATGT
>JAPPBK010000081.1 GCA_026705105.1 Chloroflexota bacterium
CAACGCTGTAGATGACGGCGGAGCTATCCAGATTGACGCACCCACTATCGGGCAGCGTCAGCGATCCCACGAGGCGCGTTCTTCGGCGAGATAGTCGTCGACCTCTTTGGCGGTCTTGAAGAGCCGCTCGCGCGGTCCGTCGTTGATGATCTCCCACGCGGAGCGGCGCGGCTTGACGGGCTCGTGATGCACGATCACTTCGACCGTCTGGCCGGCCTCGAGTTCCGGGCACACAAACTCAAGCTTGCCGCCTGCTTGCACGGTCACTTGCCGCTTGAGCGTCTCTGACATCGGTCTGCCCTTCACTGCCCGGTGGAGGATCTCCAGTGTATCGGTGGGCGACCAGCGTGACTGTGCCCCATCCCCGACGCTCCTGCCCCACGCCTGATGCGGGAGTGTCACGCAGTAACATCGGGCACGTCCCGCGTCTCTGGAGCGCCCCACACTGCATACATTGGGACGCAACACCGCCCGCCGGCGGGCGGTCGCGCGGATTGGGGGACAACATGATCCAGCTCGTTCGACGCATACTCACCTGGCTCTGGACCACGAGGCGAGGACGCATCGTCCTGGCCGGCATGATCGCGGCAGCGATCCCGCTGTTGCTGCTCGTGGGTTGGTTGATTCGTCCGCTGTTCTTCGACACCGTCGTGGATGAGGCGTTCCCGCTGGCTGCCGATGCCACGATTCCGGAAGAACTGACCGAGGACGAGGCCACGGTGATGATGTCGGCCGCGTCCAAGCTCGAGATCGAGGTCGAGGAGGCGATGCCCGAGGCGATGCAGGCAGCCGGCGTCGTCGAACTCAAGAGTGGCGGCTTCGTCGACGGCGACGCCTTCCATCGGGGCGAAGGCAAGGCCACGATCTACCAGCTCGAAGACGGCTCTCACGTCCTGCGCTTCGAGGACTTCCGCGTCACCAACGGTCCGGCCCTGTTCGTGCTCGTCAGCCCGCATCCCGATCCGCAGGGCCGCGGCGACATCGCAGACGCCGGCTACGTTGAACTGGCCCGCCTCAAGGGCAACGTCGGCAACCAGAACTACGTTCTCCCCGCCGACCTCGACCCCGACGACATCAACTCCGTGATCATCTACTGCAAGCCGTTCCGAGTCGTCTTCAGCACCGCCGCGCTCACCCCCTGATCCCATCTCCCCCCGCGCTAGCGGGGGGAGATGCCGGAGGCAGAGGGGGGCTCCGACCGGAACGCGCTGCGCGTGAGTACGGAGTAGGCTGCGCGGCGAACAGGCACGTAAGCCGATTGGAGCGCCGACATGGCAGCGATCATCCAGACAGAGTCGGGGCGAATCCACGGATCCTCCGAACACGGCCTCAGCGTCTACCGAGGGATTCCCTTTGCCGCGCCGCCGGTGGGCGACCTTCGCTTCCGCGTCGCGCGGCCGCATCCGGGCTGGGACAACGTGCTCGACTGCGAGTCGTTCCGTCCGATGGCGCCGCAGATTCCCAACGAGGCGCTGGACGCGATGATCGGCGCGGCGCCGCAGGAGCAGTCGGAGGACTGCCTCTTCCTCAACATCTGGACGCCGGGCACGGACGATGCGGCACGACCGGTGATGGTCTGGATTCACGGCGGCGCGTTCACAATCGGATCCGGCAGCGAGGGTCTTTACAACGGTGCGATGCTGGCCGAGCGCGGCGATGTCGTCGTGGTCACGATCAACTATCGCCTGGGCGCGCTCGGATTCCTCCACCTGCCGGCCCTGGACGAATCGAACTTCGGCATGCGCGACCAGGTGGCGGCGCTGCGCTGGGTCCGCGATCACATCGACCGCTTCGGCGGCGACCCGGCCAACATCACGATCTTCGGCGAGTCGGCGGGCGGAATGTCGGTCGCCTCGCTGATGGGTTCGCCGGAGGCGACGGGCCTGTTCCACAAGGCGATCCCCCAGTCGGGCGCCGGTCACCACGGGATTGAGGACCCGCAGGCGGTCGAGCACGGCCGCCTCTTCTGCGAGCTGCTCGGCGTTGACCCCAGCGACGCCGCTGCGCTGCAAGCCGCACCGGTCGAGGACATCATTGCGGCCCAGGCCAAGCTTGAGGAGCGAATGCTCTACGTCGCCATGGAGGGGGGCAAGCAGCCGGAGATGCCTTTCCGACCGGTCATTGACGGTGAGTTCCTGAGCTCGATGCCGATCGATGCCGTGCGTGCGGGCCAGGCGGCCGGGGTCGCAGCGCTGATCGGCTGCCTCGACGAGGAGAGCAAGTTGTTCGCGGCCATGGTTCCGACCGAGCCGCCGAACGAGGAGGACGCGATTGCGGTCATGGACGGCCTGCACGGCGACGGACGACACCTCTATGACATCTATCGCGCAGCCCGCGAGGCGCGCGGAGAACCGACCACTCCGTACGAGATTCAGACCGCCGCCTCCGGCGACGAGCTGTTCCGGGTCCCGGCCCAGCGCCTGCTCGACGCGCAATCGCAGCACAACGAAC
>JAPPBK010000205.1 GCA_026705105.1 Chloroflexota bacterium
TTTGCCATCAACACGAGCTGAGCTGCTTCGATCAGTCGTGCATCTACTTGCGTCGCAAGCGCGAGCTGGGATTCAAACTGGAGCGCCACTCGTGACGAGAGAACGTAGTCCAGGGTTGGGTCCGACAGGTATTCCCAGTTGGAGATGAACTGCTCGATCCGCCTTGCTGCTCCGCGGCCGGCTCGAACGACGATGGCTTCCGCTGCTGCGGGGCTCGTCAGTTCTTGCACGTTGAAGCCGGTCCACTCAAGCACTTCCTTGTGCGCCTGCTTGGTCGTCTCCAAGAGCACACCGAACGTCGGCGCCTCCGGTGTGGGCACATCCGAGATCGGCAGCCCCCCTCGTCCGCTGATGCGGTGGAAGGAGTCGAGAGACGACTGAAGCGAAGCGAACGTCGCCAGGTAACCGACAAGCACCTGTGTCTGCACGCCGGCGGTGTAGATGGCGCGGGCGCGGACGTCGTCGCTGGCCGTCTCACCAGATGCGCCATACACACCGGTCACCGTGGTAGTGACCTCGCCGGTCTCGTCGGCGACTGCGCTGACTGCATACTCGCGATACTCCTCGCCGTTCACGCCGACGACCACCGGGCCAAAGGCGAACCCGGTCAAGACCATGATCGGCCGGCTGAGGATGTGCCGGCTCAGGCGTTTGTCGTCCGGGTCGTATACCGACACATCGAGCATCACGTCCGACGGACCATGGCGCCAGGTGAAGAGGCCCGAGAAGGAGAACAGTTGCTCAAGTGGCTGGCTACCGAACGCGGCCAGCGATTCGTGGCTGTGATAGCTCGCGCCGACGCCCCAGAGTTCGCCGTCATCGCCGCTGCTGTCGATCTCAGAAGTGCGCCAGTTGGAAATGTATGGCCAACGCACGCGGACCTGGACGCGGCCGTCGACAGAGGACACCGGCGCATCGCCGAGATTGCTGACGCGGTAGTGGATGTCGAAGGGCAACCCTTGCACGACGCGGTCCGGCGTGAGGATCGCATCGAGCTTGATCGCGGGGCCGCCAACGGCGCGGGCGATGGTGAGGTGGTAACCGGCCTCCTGCAGATTCTTGAGATCTCGGTCGCCCCAGTTGGTGGTTTCGATGGTGAAGATCCCGGCGTCCAGCAGGCGCACGATACGGGAGTTCCACCTGTCGCCGCCGTCGTCGTCGATTTCCAGCAACACGCCATTTGCGTCGAGCAGGTAGAGATAGGAATCGGCCGTGACTGAAGCGAGATCGATCTGCACTCGCGTCAGCTCGGAGAGTTCGAAGCGGTAGCGCTGCGAGGAACGGTCGGAGCGGAAGGCGGACTCGCAGCCGTAGTGCGACCAGACGCCCTCAGCGGAGAGCGCATCCTCCAGCGTTCCCAGGTCGATGACGTCCTGGCAGCCACTGACGATGCGCACGAAGATGTCGAAGCTGCCGGAGTCGCGCCCCGCCCAGCCGACCGTGCTTGCCTCGATCGTGTAGTCGCCGGCGGGCAACGTTCGCTCGACTCGGGCGTCGTTGCTGCCGCCGGTGTCGTCGTCTGCCTCAATGAGGCTGCCTTGCGAGTCCTGCAAGTAGAGGATCGGGTCGCGGTCATCGGAGTTCAGGTCGATACGCACAACGGCGTCGGCGCCGAGCGAGAACTTGTACTGCCGGCCCGGGCGGCCCTCGTGGAAGCGGGACTCGTTGCAGTCGCTGCCGCTCCAGTCTCCCGACGCGCTCAACGGGCTGTTCGACTCGTTCAGTTCACCCATGTCGGCCGGCGGACAATCCAGGGATTCGTCCTGCGCCAAGGTCGATTGCCAGGCTGCGAGCGCGGCGAGCGCGGCGGCGACGATGACGATCGACGAGAGGGCGAGGAGTCTGCGCATCCGGGCGGTCCGTTCGTTGGCTCGTTATGTTCGTCTCACATGTTACGTGGAGATCCGAATCAGACCAGCGTCGAACTGCGCAGCGATGAGCCTATGGCGAGGACGTATCCGGCGTATCCGGATCGTCTTCCGACTCGCCTTCGGTGTCGGGAGAGTCGGGAGTCTCGGTTTCGGCCGGGGCGGGTTGGGGTTGGAAGCGCTCAGGAACGTTCTGGCGAGGATCGCCGCTGCGGAAATCGCTCCAGCAGTCGATTCCGCCATCCGTGGTGACGGCGCAGGCCGCACGGTCACCGAAGAGCTGGACGTAGGTGCGGGAGGCAGTGGTCTCCGCATCCGGTCCGCCCTCGTAAAGCAGCGTGAAGGCGATGTCCCAGGATTGAAAGCGGATCAGATCTTCGGGACAGTACTCAGCGTCGGGGAAGTAGTGGGAACACCAGTGATGAGTCTGCTGGCAGTGGAGCGAGCCGTCGTCGAGGATGGCGCAGCCTTGAGCGCCGATGGTGTGCACGTTGCGGAAGACCTGCGCGTAAGGCTGCGGCGGCCCGGGCGCAGTGGGGGAGTCGTGCGTGAGGCAGCGGACCGCGCCCTCGGCGGTGAC
>JAPPBK010000078.1 GCA_026705105.1 Chloroflexota bacterium
GGCGCTGCCTCGCAACAGCTCGCCGACGCGGATCAAGAACCGCTGCGCCGTCACCGGTCGTCCGCGCGCCTACATGCGCAAGTTTGGGTTGAGCCGGATCACCTTCCGCGAGATGGCCTCGCTGGGGCTGCTCCCCGGCGTCCGCAAGAGCTCCTGGTAGCGGTCCCGCTATCTCTTGCTGCGTATTGGTCTACCGCTACTGGTCTTTCTCTGGATGGCGCTGACCGCTTGCGGGTCCGACCAGTCCCACGAATCCGCCCAGCCCTCATCGACGTCGCCCGGCGGGGGTGAGTTGACGATCTATTCGGGCCGCAGCGAGTCGCTTGTGGGTCCGCTGATCGAACGATTCGAGGCAGTCAGCGGCATCTCTGTGCGCATCCGCTACGCGGGCACCGCCGAACTCGCTGCCGCCATCCTGGAAGAAGGCGAACGGTCGCGGGCGGACGTCTTCTACTCGCAGGACGCGGGCGCGCTTGCCGCTCTGGCCGACGCGGGCGCCTTGGTGGAGCTTCCAGACGATGTCGTCGCCGACGTCCCGTCGAACCTGTCCGATGCGTTGGGGCGCTGGGTTGCGACATCCGGTCGTGCACGGGTCCTCATCGTCTCGACCGAGCGAGTGCCGGATCCGCCTCAGAGCGTCTTTGATCTGGTTGACGAGCAATGGCGCGGACGTGTCGGCTGGGCGCCCACCAATGCGAGTTTCCAGGCCTTCGTCACCGCCATGCGCCAGATCCATGGCGAGCAGGCGACCGAGGAGTGGCTGCGGGACATGGTCGCGAATGACGTCGTGGAGTTTCCCAGGAACTCGGCCATCGTCCAGGCGGTGGGCGACGGCGAGATCGACATCGGGCTAGTTAATCACTACTACCTCTACCGCTTCATCGCGGACGATCCGGAGTTTCCAGCCTTCAATCACTTCACCGATCCCGGGGCGGCCGGCGGCCTGGTCAACGTCGCCGGCGTCGCGGTGCTCGATGCGTCGCGAAACACGGAGAATGCCCTGAGATTCGTTCGGTTCCTGCTGAGCGAAGCGGGACAGGCCTACTTCCGCGACCAGACCAGCGAGTATCCGGTCGCGTCCGGGGTCGAGCCCAGGCGGGAGTTGATCCCTCTGTCGGAACTCGATCCGCCATCGCTGGCGCTGACCTCGCTCGCCGACCTGGAGGGCACGATCGCGCTGCTGCAGCGCGCGAACGTGCTGCCCTAGCGCCAAGCCGTCGCGGCTCGCGCCCCCGTCGGCGTCGGCGGGTCCGGGCGGATTCCAGGTGTTTCACCGCATTGCTTGCATATTTTGCAATGTTGTGTATAAAATACCCGCGTGTCCGGAATCAGAATCCGCGTGCACGCTCAGGATTGAATCCAAGAAAGCGAGTGATTGATGTCAAGTTCTCAAGCAGGAGCTCTGCCGCGGGTCTTGCCGCGGCAAGTGGTCGCGCTACTGGTCCTCGTGGGGCTGATCGCCGGATCGTTTAGCGCGATGTCCCCGGCGCGTGGACAAGACGATCCGTCGTTCGACGTTCAGGTCCGCGCGCAGCTGCACGATAGCGGCCGGATCGAGTTCGGTCTGCGGGCCGACGGCACAATCCTGACGCCGAGGTTCCGCTTCTACACACCGGGCCGTTCCGTGTGGGCCGTGAGTTCGGCCGTCCCCTACAACAACGTCCTGCTCCAGGTGATCGCCCGGACGCAGGCCGACGGCGATGTCGAGTTCGGCATCCGCGCCGACGGCGAGACGGTACTGCGAGGACAGATCTTCGAGACCGGCACGGCGCCCAACACGTGGCTGGTCTCCCGCGCGGCGAGCGTGAGTCCGCCTGACGACGCGGGCAGCCTGGTGATCTACTCCGGACGCGGCGAGAGCCTGGTCGGCGCGCTGATCGAGGCCTTCGAAGACTCGACCGGCATTGACGTTGAGGTTCGCTACGGCAGCACTTCAGAACTGGCGCTCCTGATAGGCGAGGAAGGCGCCAACTCACCTGCCGACCTGTTCTACGGGCAGGACGCGGGCGCGCTGTCGTTCCTGGCCGAGTCAGGGCTTGCCGCTACGCTGCCGGCCGACATCCTGGCCAGCGTCTCCAATGCAAACTTCAAGGACGACGACGGCCAGTGGGTCGGCACTTCGGGCCGCGCTCGCGTGCTGATCGTCTCGACCGAACGTGTCGCCGAGGCAGACCGCCCGAATTCCGTCTTCGACCTGACCGACGAAGAGTGGCGCGGCCGCGTGAGCTGGGCGCCCGGCAACGGCAGCTTCCAGGCATTCGTGACCGCCATGCGCGTGATTCACGGCGAAGCTGAGACCAGGGAGTGGTTGGAAGGCATGATCGCCAACGACGTCACCTGCCGACGCAACAACTCGACTCAGATCAACGCAGTGGTCGCTGGAACCGTTGACATCGGTCTGGTCAATCACTACTACCGCTTCAGAGACAGCTTCGCCGAAAACGCA
>JAPPBK010000080.1 GCA_026705105.1 Chloroflexota bacterium
GGCTCGTCTCGGCTTCCGTGCCTGCTCGAACAGTGGCGCGACACGACGGCCGCCATGACCGAGCATCCACCCGACTGGGAGCGCTTCTCGTTCATCGCCTCACGCCACCTGAAGAGCGCCGGAATCGAGAGCGAGGACGGCCTGCGCGAGTTCATGGAGACGATCCCCGAGTTGCTGGACGACACCCTTTCTCGCGTCGATCAGGCGGCGCTCGACGGCTTCTTTGAATCCACCGCCCATCGCACGGCCAACGTCCTGCGCGAGTGGCTGGGCGCCGCCTGATGGTCAACGCCGCCGACTTCCACATCCCGATCTGGCGAGGCGCCCATGCAGCGCGCCGACAACTCCTCGCCCGCCGCCGTCCCGACGACGACGAACTGAGCGAGATTGAGCGCCGGATCCTGGGCCGGCTGTTCGACGACGAGCCGGAATTCGAGGAAGCCGTGCGGCGGATCATCGATCGTGTCCGCACTGGAGGCGACGCCGCCGTCCGCGAGATCGCCCAGGCGATCGACGGCGCCGCGCCCGATTCGTTGGTGGTCACCGAGGAGGAGTTCGAACGCGCACGTGATGAGGTCTCGCCCGAGCTTGTCTCAGCCTTGCAACACGCGGCCGACCGCGTGCGCCGCTATCACGAGCTCCAGCTCGAGCACGCAGCGCAGTCGTTCTCCAGCGATGGTCTTGGTCAGCTCGTCCGGCCGCTCGCGCGCGTCGGACTCTATGTGCCCGGCACTGCCGCCGTGTATCCGTCCACGGTGCTCCACACCGCGATCCCGGCCATGGTCGCCGGCGTGCGAGATGTCGTGATCGCCTCACCGGCCGTGGCTGCCGAGGACGGCTCCGCACAGGTCAATTCGCTCAAACTGGTCGCCGCCGAGATCGCCGGTGTCGACACCGTCTACAAAGTTGGCGGCGCGCAGGCGATTGCGGCGCTCGCATTTGGCACCGAGTCGATCGACGCGGTCGACAAGATCTTCGGCCCCGGCAATCGCTTCGTCACCGCCGCGAAGCGCCGGCTGTACGGGGTTGTTGGCATTGACGCGATCTACGGCCCGACCGAAACCATGATCATCGCGGATGAATCCGCCAACCCCGAGTTGGTCGCCGCCGACCTGCTCGCCCAGGCCGAGCATGACGACCTGGCCGCGCCGATCCTGATCTCGACCAGCGAAGCGCTGGCCGAGGCGGTCGCAGCGGAGCTGTTGGAGCAGGCCGCCGATCTCCCGCGCCGCGACATCGCCCTCACCGCCCTGCGCAATCGCGGTGGACTCGCCTGTGTCCCTGACATCGACGATGCCCTGGCGATCGCCAATGAGTACGCGCCCGAGCACCTCGCCCTGGTCGTACAGAACGCGCACCAGCGCATCGGGGAGGTGCACAACGCGGGCGGCCTGTTCGTCGGCGAAGCCTCGCCCGAGGCCTTGGGCGACTACGTAGCTGGTCCGTCGCATGTGATGCCGACCGGGGGCTCGGCTCGCTTCTCCTCGGCGCTCAACGTCGGCGAGTTCATGAAGATCACCACGGTTGTGCAGGTCACCGACGACCTACTGGACGAGATCGCGGGGGACGCCGAGCTGATCGCACACGCGGAGCACCTCGACGCTCACGCCAGATCGCTGGAACGCCGACGGCGCGACCGATGACCTCCGAGTCGCCCCAAGTCCGACCGCACCTTGCCCAACTGCCGGGATATGCGCCGGTCGTTCCCTTGGCCGAACGCGCCCGGCAAGCCGGACTCGATCCCGAGGACTGCCTCAAGCTCGACGCAAACGAGAATCCCTATGGCATGCACCCCAAGGTGCGTGAGGCGTTGCGCCGAGGGCTGGACGATCCGGGCTTCGGCTCGATCTACCCCGATCCGAATCAGACTGAGTTGCGCGCCGCGTTGTCGCGTTACACCGGGCTCGATTCGTCCATGATCATCGCCGGCGCCGGCGCCGACGAGTTGCTCGACCTCACGCTCCGCGCCACCATGCCTCCGGGCGCGACGCTGATCACGTGTCCGCCCGCATTCGGCATGTACCCGTTCCTCGCTGACATCAACCAGCTCAACCTCGTCGACATTCCCAGAGTCGGCGACTTCAAGCTCCGTCAAGAGTCCTTGCTGGAAGCGGTCGATGCTGCCGGAGACAACGCGATCGTCGTGCTCACATCGCCCAACAATCCGAGCGGCGATCTCGTCCCGCGCCCGCTGCTTCACGAGCTGCTCGCAGCTGGCGCGACAGTCATGCTGGACGAGGCCTACATCGAGTTCGCCGGCCGCGATGCTTCCGCGCAGGATCTGATGTCCGAGTTTCCCCGCCTGATCATTATGCGCACGTTCAGCAAGTGGGCCGGCATCGCCGGACTACGACTCGGCTACGCGCTCGCACATCCCTACCTCGTAGCGGACCTGATCAAGGTCAAACAGCCCTACAACATCAACCAGGCCC
>JAPPBK010000169.1 GCA_026705105.1 Chloroflexota bacterium
ACCAACGAGTACCAAAATGCCCATCTGACGTGCGGTTTTGCCATGACGGCGTAACAGGCCGTACCTGCGGATAACTGCCCGTAACGGATCATCCGTTAGAAGATTCGGGCGTCACTCGGCGCCTGCGCTCGTGCACCGGCCACCGAGCATCAAGGCCCGCTGAGTGGCTTCATCCGATCGCGGATCCAGTCCGTGAGGTCGTCCATCGAGAGGTTGCCGGACGCGACCTCGACAACCGTCTTGAAGGCCTCCTCGACCGGCAGGAGGTCCATGTCGTAGCCGTTCACGTTCAAGAACTGAAGAGTGGCCAACACCGCGATTCGCTTGTTGCCGTCAATGAACGCATGATTGCGCGCCAGCCCCAACAGCAGGGAAGCCGCCTTGGCCTCCAGCGTTGGGTGGAACTCCTGACCAGCGAAACCGGCCTGCGGCCGAGCAACAGCTGAGTCTGCCAGCCCGACATCGGTCACATGCAGAAGTGCGTTCACCTCGAGCCCGAGAACCTCGCACGCGATGGCCAGTACATCGTCGAGCTCGAGGTAGTTCACTTCATCCATCCGCGAGCATGCTCAGCAGCTCCTCGTGGCGCCGAAGGTTGCGCTTCAGCATCGTCTGGAACTCTGGATCGCGGCGTCGACGCTCCACGTGCTCAGCCAGAGCATCCCTAATGACGTCGCTCACGGTGGTTTCCTCAACCTCCGCGATTGTCCGCACCCTCTCCGCGAGAGTCTCATCGATGCGCAATGTCATGCTCTTGGTGTCTCCCTGCGATGCCATCTGCTGCTCCTCCTCTGGCGATGCACTTCATCTTGAACATAGGCTACTGATAGCGAGGATGCAAGATACCTAGATATCTAGCAGAAGCCCCCGTGCTCGAGTGTCGAAGCGGGCAAGCGCGTTCTGGCGGTGATCCGGCTGCACCGCAACGGCCGAAACAAGTGCGCGGCGGCGGACTCGTTCGCCCCAGCTCACGTAGGCCGGCCCCTAGAGTTCCCGCCACGAAACACGGTGGTTCGGACGGAGTCCATGCGCATCAGACAGCTCGGCTTGTGGATCGCGTTGGCGCTGGGCTGGGTTGTTGTGGTGGTCGTCTTGGCGGCCTGCTCAGGCGGAGAGTCCGTGTCCCCGTGCACCGCCAACGGCGGCGGTGCCAGCCATTCCGACAGCCTTGTTGGCTCTGTGAGCGATGAGGACCTTTGCCCAACTGAGCGCGGTGAGGCTCCTTTGGGTGTGCCGGGCTTCTATCCCGACGGCACCATGCAACGCTTCATTGCGCCTGAGCCGACGCCTGAGATGGTTGAGTGGTCCGACTGGTGTTTCTTTGACGTTGCCGGCGCCGGCGAATCCACCGTCTATGACTGTGCCACTATCTATACCAGCATGGCCGCCGCCTTGGAGCTGTTGGGTATGGACCCGCAGTGCGTCCTCGCGCAGAGCACCACGCGCATCAACGCTCTCGCGCAAATCGACGACCGCGACCCGGGGCAGATGATCGCGCAGGCCACCCGTGACCACGGCTGGCATCTGTGCCCCAGCGATGCCGACCCGGAACCCACCGCCGACAAGAGCCTCGCCGACATGTGTGCCGACGCCCCGCAGCTGGCGGCCTGGGCTGAAGATCGCCACGGCGGCTGCGACCAGTGGGCTCAGAAAAGCCAACAGCTAATCGAGGATCTCGTGGTGCGGCCCGAGTCATACGGCTGCGCCCTCACGCTTGCCTTCCTCAGTAGTTGGTCCCATGTAGTCAATGGCGAGCAGCGAGGCTACCTATGGAAATGTTGAGCCCTCATCGAACTGCTCGTCGGCCGAGTTGCGCATCTCCCCCACATCGAAGAGCGGCTCGGCCCACACCGTCCGCAACGTCCACATCACCATCCAGGGCGCGCTCTCCGACGCCGAGCGCAAAGGCACCGTCGTGCGCAACGTCGCCGATAGCTCCACGACCAGTCGCGACAGCCGAACCATGAGCAAGCCGCCGCCATCTTCGGAACCGCCTTCTTCGGCGAGAACTGAAGATCATCAGCTACCGAGTGCATCTCCCAGTGTCGCCTTGAGAGGAGACGAACTGTGACGAAACAGATCCCGGAGAAGACCATAGAGATCTGGACCTCGTTCTCTCTAGTTTACCACCTAGGATCTGGCACACGGATTTGGTCGTGGCCAACGGGTGCAGATCAGATCGTCTCGACTGCCGACCTCCGCAAGTGGTTCATGCTCGAACTGAAGGCTCCAGAGGACGCCAAATCCCCATACATCATCGTCGATGCTCTGCGCTCAGCCAAGTGCCATCGCCCCGCCGGCCGGGCCTCAGAAGCGTCGCTGTCGCGCCCACACATCGCTGCCGAAGACGCCTGCCATGTCGCCATGGCGCGATGCCCGGAAGCCCGTTCTGACACGTCGGGTAACGAAGCTTCACAGATCGTCCG
>JAPPBK010000419.1 GCA_026705105.1 Chloroflexota bacterium
CTCCCCCGCGCCAGCGGGGGGGGGAGATGCCGCAGGCAGAGGGGGGGCTCCGACGGCACAGCCGGTCCCTGCGTGAGGCAGGGACTGGATCGCGTGGTGCCGGCTCAGAAATCCCGCTGGGTGACGAACTCGGCGATGGCGGTGAGCTGTTCTCGTGGACCTGTCGACGGGGCTGCGTGAAGCGCAGCCAGGCCTCGGTCGCGCCACTCCACGACGGTGTCCATGCAGCGCTCGACGATGGAGTCCTGGCGCGCCGCGTCGAGCGCCTCGTCGAGGTACTCGGCGCGGCCATCCTCATCCTTTGCATCGAGGAAGCGGTTGATCGGGTTGTCGTCGGGATCGTCCTCCATCAGCACGATGGCGGGCAGCGTCAGCGTCCCCGCCGAGAGGTCGCCGCCGACCGGCTTGCCGAGTTGCTCCTCGGTGCCGCAGTAGTCGAGGATGTCGTCGACAATCTGGAATGCCATGCCGATCGAGCGGCCGTACTCGCGCAGCGACTCGATCGTCTGCGCGTCGCAGGCCGACATCATCGCGCCTCCGGCGCCGGCAGTGGCGAACAGCGACGCCGTCTTGCCGTGGATGCGTCGGTAGTAGTCGCGCATCGTGCCGGAGTCGGCGTCAAACGCCGAGACATCCTGCGCCAACTCTCCCTTGGCCATCACCATCAGCGTGTCGGCAAAGAGGCGGATCACGCCGATGTGCCCGGTCCGCGCCACCAACTCGGCGGCGTGGGCGAACATGTAGTCGCCCAGCATCACCGAGGCCGGATTGCCAAAGGTGGCGTTGGCCGTGACATGACCACGCCGCGTGTCGGCGGAGTCGATCACGTCGTCATGTACCAGCGTCGCTGTGTGCAGCAGCTCGATCGAAGCGGCCAGGGGAATCTGGGTGTCGGCGTCGTAGTCGCCGAACCCACCGCAAAGCAAGGAAATCGCCGGCCGAAGCCGCTTGCCGCCCCGCGAGAGCACCTGGTTCAGCATCGCCTCCAAAGGCAGGAAGTCCGATTGCGCGACTAGCGAAAGCGTGTCCTCGACAATGGCCAGATCATCGGCGATGGGCTCGTAGAGTCGGTCGAGGGTGGTCATCGGGGACTAGGTTACTCCGGGTTACTCTCCAACCAATCGTCCTGAGCTCCGACAATGGCCCCACTCTGCAGTGAGCCGATTGCAAGCTCCAATCGATCCCGCTCATTGTCGCCCCCGCGCAGGCGGGGGCCGTGCGCGCTACCTCCAGTGCGCAATCCGTCTCCATGAAGTCGCCTCCGCGCAGGCGGGGACTGCGACCCAGCACAGCGGCCAGTAGTCCGCAGGTCGCCTGAGGTTAATCTCGGGACTTCACGGAGCAACATCGAGCAGTAACAATATGCTCATCCCGTGGCTCGCGAGTTCACTCCGGTCGTCTACATCATCACCGACAAGCCAGGCGGGCGACTGTACGTCGGCTCGACCACCAACTTGGTTCAGAGAATCTGGCAACACAAGACAGGAGCTGTCGCTGGCTACAGCAAGCGATACGGTCTCAAGCGACTGGTCTGGTACGAAGTTCATGGATCGATGGAGGAAGCGGGGTTACGCGAGCGCCGCATGAAGAAGTGGAACCGGGCGTGGAAGGTCAGGCGAATCGAAGGGTTGAATCCGAGTTGGCGCGATTTGTACGAGGATCTCGCGTAGCACAGGTGCGCGGAGTGCTCGCAACGTCGTGCGGGTCGCGGGAGCGCCCCCGCCTACGCGGGTCCGACGTTCTTCGGAGAGAAGACATCCAGGTTGCTGGGGCCTGCCCCCGCCTACGCGGGGGCGACTGTGGTGGTGTGCGGCTAGCTGAACCGCAACAGACGACATGCGTTGAGCATCGTCATCCGATCGACGACCTCGCGGGACTCACCCCGCACTTCCGCGATCTGCTGCGCGGTGTGCAGGACGTTGGCGGGCTCATTCCGTTTGCCACGACGCGGCTGCGGGCTGAGGTAGGGGGCGTCGGTTTCGATGACGATGGCGTCCAGCGGCAGTGTGGCGGCCGCCTCCCTGAGCGCGTCGTTCTTCGGGTAGGTGACGGGCCCGGCGAAGGAGATGAGGAAGCCGAGGTCGTGATAGCGGTGGGCGAGGTCGGCGTCTCCGGAAAAGCAGTGGATGACTCCGATGGGGAGCCCCCCTCTGTCCCTACGGGACATCTCCCCCCGCCTGACGGCGGGGGGAGACGATGACCTTGCCCAACTCTTGAGGATTTCGTATGTCTCCTCGTGGGCGTCTCGGGAGTGGATGACGACGGGGAGGTTAAGGGTGTCGGCGAGGCTGAGTTGGGCTTCGAAGGCGGCGTACTGGTCGGCGTGGGGCGAGAGGTTGCGGTAGAAGTCGAGGCCGATCTCTCCGATGGCGACGACTTTGGGGTTGTCGGCCATGCGGGTGAACTCGGCTGCGGT
>JAPPBK010000314.1 GCA_026705105.1 Chloroflexota bacterium
AAGCCGGACATCATCGTCTGCAACGTCGCCGTGATGGGCATCGAGGGGCCGCGCGCGGAGTGGCGCTCCTACGGCAACGGGATTATCGCGATGTGCGGCCTGTCGCATCGCTCGGGATTCCCGGGACGCTCGCCGATCGGCCTCGGCACGCTGCATTCCGACTTCACCGTGCCCTACTACCTCGCCGCTTCTGTGATGGCCGCCCTGAACGACCGCGAACGCAACGGCATCGGCCGCTACCTCGAGATCGCGCAGTACGAGACCGCGGTGCATCTGCTGGACACCGAACTGATCGAGACGCTGAACGGCGTCCCCGAGCGTCCGCGCATGGGTAACCGCTCTCCGTGGATGTCGCCTCACGGCGTCTTTCCCGCCGCCGGCGACGATCGCTGGGTCGCGATTGCCTGCCGCGACGACGCCGATTGGCGAAATCTCTGCCGCGTGATTGGTCGCGCGGACCTCGCGTCCCGCGCCGAGTTGGACGCGCTCGCCGGCCGTCAGGCGAGTGAAGATGAGCTGGAGGCCGCCGTCTCAGAGTGGACGCTTTTGCAGGATGAATGGACGTCGTACCGCCTGCTGATCAACGCCGGCGTGCCCGCCAGCCCGGTGGAGCGGCTGGAAGACTTCTTCGCCGGCCAGGATGCCGCCATGCGCGACGCCTACAATCCCGCCGACTCGCCGGAGGGATGCACATTCCAGATCATCAGGGAGCCGATCCTCTGGGACGGCGAGCGGCTGCCCGCCGTCCGCGCGCCGCTCTGGGGAGAGCACACGGAGGACATTCTCCGGGGCATGCTCGGCTTCGGCGACGACGACATGGTCCGTCTCGCCGCCGCCGGCACGCTGGGCTGATTCACCTCTAAGGAATATCCGGGTCGTAGTCCATGCCGATGTGGCCGCGTTCGACGAAACCGGCAATCTCTTGGTCGGAGTATCCGAGGACCTCGCGGTAGACGTAGTCGTTGTCCTCGCCCAGCGCGACCGGCGGCTTGCGGATGCCGAGCGGGGTTTCCGAGAAGCGGATGAACGGCCTGTTGAAGCGGAATGCGCCGACGCCGTCGTACAGCTCGCGCACTTCGTTGAGTTGACGGTGCTGGACGTGGGGATCGTCGTAGATCCTCGCCGCCTCGAGCACCGGCGCGGCCGGCACCCCGTGCGACTGCAGCAGGTGCATCAGCTCGTAGTCGTTCTGCGAGGACGTCCACGCCGAGACTCGCTCGTCCAGCTCATCGTGGCGGGCGAACCGGCCCTCGTTGTGACGCAAGTCCGGGTCTCGGGCCCACTCGGGGTCGCCCATCGCCTCGCGCAGTCCCAGCCACTGGTCATCGTCCATCACCGAGATCGAGATCCAGCGGTCGCCGCCGTCCGAGCCGTCGCCGTCGGAGGAGGCCGGATAGAGGTTGTAGGGCGCGTAACCATCGACCGAGCGGTTGCCGATCCGCTCCCGGACGACGCCGTTGAAGGAGTAGTCCATGAACGCCTGGGCGAGCATCCCGCCGGCGCACTCGGCCTGGGCGAGTTCGATCAGTTGACCTTCGCCGCTGCGCCGCCGGTGGCGCAGGGCTGACATCACGGCAAACGCGCCGTGTGCCCCGGCGACGTAATCGCCGGAGAAGATCGAGGTGATGTACGACGGGTCGAGGTCGTGGTACCCGCGCAGCAGCGTGTGGCCCATGACCGACTCCAGGTGCACGCCGAGGGCGCGGGCATAGCGGTACGGTCCGTCCGAGCCGTAGGCCGGCATGCGCAGCATGACCAGGTCCTGGCGCGCTGCGCGGAGGAAGTCGGGTCCGATCCCGATCTTCTCCAGCGTGCCGGAGGCGTTGTTCTCGACCAGCGCGTCGGACTCGGAGACGAGCCGGGCGAAGATCTCGCGGCCTTCGTCGGAGACCAGGTCAACGGTCATCGAGTGCTTGTTGCGGTACTGCTGGACGAAGGTGGGGCAGTAGTTCCAGGGACGCGGGCCGGGCTCGGAGTTGGGATACCCGGTCGCCCAGCCGGCGCCCGCCTTGACCAGCGCCGGCGACGGACGCGCCTGGCCGCCGCGCGTCATCGGCTGCCAGACGTGCATGTTCTCGACCTTGATCACCTCCGCGCCCAGGTCGGCCAGCAGCGTCGTCGCAAACGTCCCCGCCCAGACCACGGTCAGGTCGATGATGCGGGAGCCTTCGAGTGGAAGTGTCATGGGAGGATCACTGCTGCTACTCGAACAGAGTTCGGGGCAGGCCGGAGCGTCGGACGATGGCGGCAAGGGTGCCGCGCTTTAGCTCTCGGTGCAACGGCACCGTGAGTGGGTTGTCCGGGTTGCCGTCTGGTGGAACGAAGTTGACGTGACTGCCTCGCTGACTCAGTTCTTCAATCCCATTGCGGACCAGAATCTCGCATACTTCCCTGCCGGAGAG
>JAPPBK010000279.1 GCA_026705105.1 Chloroflexota bacterium
GTCGCAGCGCCGCTTCCTTGTAAGGGATCGTGACGTTTGCGCCCAGTGCGTCGGCGGATCGCAGTTCGTTGATGAACGGTTCCAACTCGGACGGTTGCAAATCCCAGGCTTCGTAGCGGGCGTCAGTTCCAGCCGCATCGAGTCCCGCTTGCTGAAAGCGCGGCGAGATGCTGTGCGCCACCGGATGACCGATCACCCCGACGCGGTAGGTCATCGGTCGACTCCTCGATACCGATCCACGTTGGCCTGGTGCTCTTCGAAGGTGACCGCGAACGCGTGGGTACCGTCGCCGCGGGCGAAAAAAAACAGGTACGGCACGGCGGCAGGATTGGCGGCGGCAGCAATTGAGTTCAGGCCCGGCGTGGAGATTGGCGACGGAGGCAAGCCGGACGCGAAATAGGTGTTGAAGGGCGACTGTATCGCCAGATCGGCGCCCGAAAGCTCGCGCTTCCACCACTCGGCGGAATCGCCGACCGCGTACTGGACCGTGGAGTCCATCTGCAAGGGCATACCCGCTGCAAGGCGATTCCAGATCACGGCCGAAACCAGGACACGCTCCGCGTCATCGACTACTTCCCGCTCGATGATCGAGGCGATCGTCACGATCTCGTGCATCGTCAGACCTGATTGACGGATCTGGTTGCGGAGGTCGGGAGTGAGCGCGTCATCGAAGCGTTGCAGCATCTGGCGTACCGCGTCCTCTGCCGTGCCATCCAGCGGGAAGGTGTAGGCGCTGGGAAACAAGTATCCCTCCAGCGACGTCCCCTCAGGTCGCAACTCCGCGAGCGTGCCCGCAACCACACCGGCGGGTGGAGTCCTGACCACGGCCAGGAACGGGGCACCATCGACCACTTCAGCCGCCACGAGACGCTCCGTTACCTGTTCAAGCCTCAACCCTTCGGGCAGCACGACGCGCCAGGGCGAGGTCTCCCCTGAGTGTATGCGCCGAAGAATCTCGTAGGTCGTGAGCCCTGGCTCGAAGCTGTAGGCTCCCGGCTCCAGCCTCGACTCCCAACCGAGCAGCAGCGCGAGCAGCTCGAAGCGGTAGTAGGAGTCAACTGCCCCATTCGCGACCAGCCGCCGCCCAATCGAAGCCGCAGTGTCGCCTGCGACCACGGTGACGGATGTGTTTCTGTTCGCGGTGACGGTGTGTCCTCTCTCCGCCTCAAGAGAGAAGGAGCCTGGGGTGTTCGAGAGCGCGACGGTTGCCGCAGCCACCGCAGCGAACAGCACGGCGCACATCGAGATCGTGACGGCCAGCCTCATCTGGACTCACGATCAGCCGCCGCGCGACCCTCCATGCTCGCCCGTGAGTCCAACCATCGCTGCAAGATTCTGGCGGCCGCCTCCGCGTGCGAGCGTTGACGCTCGCGCCTCCGTCGCTGCGTGCTCTTGCGACCCGGCGCCCGCGATTTGCCGCCGCGTCCGCGATCGGTTGCCATGAAGCTGACATCCGGGCTCGCGCTTGAGTGCCGTTCGTTTTGCGCGATGCACTCGGCGCCCAGCTCCTCTGCGATCGCTTCACCCCACTGTCGGAACCGTTGCGCCTGTTCGTCCTCGCGCCCGTCCGGGCGCAGCGGCACGCCGATCACGAGCTGGGCGACCGGGTCGCCACCGACCAACGCGCGCAACGACTCAAGCATGTCCTGTTCTCCGACATTGCGGTCGAGCGTGCCGACAGGCAATGCGAGAGACGAACCATTCGCGGCTCGAGCAACGCCGATCCATCGCTCCCCGGGATCGATCGCGACGGCGCAGCCGCGTGACATGGCCGGCGTCCTATCCAAGTTGCTCCCGGACCGCATCGGCGACGGCAGCGAGTGCGTCATCGAGTTTGCCGGCGTCGCGGCCGCCCGCCTGGGCCACGTCGGGTGCGCCGCCACCGCCGCCCCCCGCGATTCGCGCGATGCCGCCAATCAGGCGGCCCGCGTTGATCCCGCCGGCAACTGCGCCGTCGGTCGCCATGGCGACGAACAGCGGGCGATCATTGGCGACCGCGCCGAGCACGATCACGCCATCCCGTCCGCTGTCGGCCAGGCGGCGGCGCACTTCGTCGCCGGCGCGCCGCAACGCATCGGCCGACTCGACGCCAACTCGTCCCGATGCCACCGTGAGCGACCCGATCTCGACCGCGCCGTCGGCAATCTGCTCGGCAACCGTGGCTCCGGTTTGCGCTTCGACTGCCAGCAGGCGACGACGCAGGTCGGCCGCCTCATTCTGCAACTGCGCGATGCGCTCGCCGGCAGTGTCGGGCGTGGCGCGAATGGAACTCGCGATGTCCGTCAACGCGTCGAGCCGTGAGTCGGTCCAGCTGGAGGCCGCAGCGCCGGTCAGCGCCTCAATCCTGCGTACGCCGGCGCCGACGCTGCCCTCCGAGATGATCTGAAACGCGCAGTTGCAG
>JAPPBK010000184.1 GCA_026705105.1 Chloroflexota bacterium
TCCACTGGCTCGACATGATCATCGATGTCCAGACCGGAAATCACGATGACACCGAGGAATACTGGCGCTCGTTCAACGAGACCTTCCACGATGTCATGTTCGCCCAGGCCATCGCGCGTCAACGCGGAGCGGAGTTCTACACGAACAGGGTCCATGTCCCCGATCCGGGACCGACCACACCGAATCCGCAATCGATCTGGCTCGAACAGACGTAGCGTTCGATCGAAGCACCTTGCTCCCCCCTCCGGGGGGAGAGCAAGCCGGATTCCACTCTCCTCCCGCAAGGCGGGGAGATGCCGAAAGAAACTCTCACTCTCCCCCCGCGCTGCGGGGGAGATGCCGAAGGCAGAGGGGGCACGCTGCGCGCGGACATGCCCCCGTTAAATCACTAACAGGCGTCTGATGACCTACGTACTTCGTCGGCTCATCACGCAGATGATCCCGGTCCTCTTCCTGGCGTCGATCTTGATCTTCGCCTCCGTGCGCCTGATCCCCGGCGACCCGGTCGCCGGCGCGATCGGCGATGCGATGGGCAATACCGACCCCCAAGTCTACGAGCAGCTCAAGGAAGAACTTGGCCTCAACAAGCCGATGTATGAGCAGTACTGGATCTGGTTGGGACGCATTTTCAATGGCGACTTTGGTCAATCGCTGACCGGGCTGCCGGTCACCGAGATTCTCTGGAACGCGATCCCGGCGTCGGTCGAACTCGCCGGCCTGGCGATCATCATCGGATTCACGCTCGGGCTCACCCTGGGCGTCCTGGCCGCCGTCAACCGGGGAGGCTTCTTCGACTGGTTCGCGGCGCTCTGGACCGGATGGAACATTGGCGTGCCGTCGTTTGTCGCCGGACTCGTCTATCTGATCGTGTTCTCGGTCTGGTTCGATCTCACCCCTGTTTCCGGCCGTGTGCCGCTGACCGAGGATCCGATCAGAGCGTTGGAGCACTTAGCCCTGCCCAGCCTCGCCCTGGGCGGGATCGTCGCCGCGAACATCAGCCGCTTCACCCGCCAGTCGCTGCTGGACACGCTGACCGAGGACTACATTCGCACGGCGCGATCGAAAGGCCTCACCAACCGAGCCGTGATCGTTCGACACGCGCTGCGCCCCAGCCTGATCCCCGTGGTGACGGTCATGGGCCTCGAACTTGCCTCGATTCTCAGCGGCACGCTCGTGATCGAGACGGTCTTCACCTGGCCCGGACTCGGGCGCGCGTTGATCAATGCCGTCAACAACCGCGACTACACCGTGATCCAGGCGACGACCATTCTCCTGGTCTTCATCTTCGTCGTCGTCAACCTGATCGTTAACCTCGTGTATGTCGGCCTCGATCCGCGCATCCGCATTGGTGAGAGTGCGGAGGCGTAGTCGTGACGGGCAGCGTTGCAACCATCCCTTTGGAAGCCGAGACTGATCGCTTTCACCTGTTGCGCAGTATCGGCTCGGAGCTGCGCGCGATCATGAGGGAGCCTCGTGGCGCGCTGGCGATCACGGTGTTGGTCGTACTACTCTTCTTCGCATTCGTGTTCCCGGTGCTCGATCCAACCGACCCGAATCGCCCCGGCATCGGTCCCAAGAACGGTGGGATCACCTGGGACGCGCCCATGGGTACGGATCACATCTCTCGAGACTTGCTTGCCCGAAACTCGGTTGGACTGGGGCGAACGATCAAGCATGGCTTTGCCGCCGTGCTTGTCGGTTGGCTGGTCGGGATCACGATTGGCTACACCGCCGGCTGGCGTGGAGGACGCACCGACACCCTGATCATGAGAGGGGTAGATGTCCTGCTGGCCTTCCCCGGCATTGTCTTCGCAATCCTGCTGATTACGATCATGGGTTCCGGCATCTTCAGCGTTGCCGTCGCGATCGCGTTCTTCAACATCCCGGGATCAGCGCGTCTCGCCCGTGCGGGCGTGCTGCGCGAACGCGAGCGAGACTACGTGTTGGCCGGACGCTGCCTCGGGCTTTCGGGCCGTCGCATCCTGTTCCGACACGTCGCGCCTAACACGTTCGGCGCCTTCACGGTCCAGGTCCCGCTCGCCATCGTCGCATCGGTCTTGATTATGGCCGCCCTCAACTTCCTCGGACTGGGCGCCGAACTGCCTGACCCCACCCTCGGCGCGATCATGCAAGAGGGACGACCATTCATGCGCGACGCGCCGCACTTCGTGCTCGGGCCGGTGGTCATTCTCGCGCTCATGCTGACGGCGCTGAACTTTCTCAGCGATGTGCTCACCGAGCGCCTCGATCCAGTCCGCCGCCGCCGGGTCTGAGCGAAGTCGCGGCACCAGGCGGACCCCTGAGCTGGGTCAGGCACTGGGAGTGGTGGTCGGAAAGGGGGGTGGTAGGCCAAGAGGGACTGTACTGCGAACGTTCGTGTGGGAGGTGGCGCTTTAG
>JAPPBK010000089.1 GCA_026705105.1 Chloroflexota bacterium
ACGAACATATGTACTCTATACTCCATGCTGCAACTCTCCCTCTTCGACCCCAACCCCGCGCCTGAGCGACCGGCAACCCAGGGCAACGCCGAGGTGACTTATGCCGATGCCTCGGCCATCCTTGCCCGTCCAACCGGACGGCTGGCCGACCTTGATTTCGTAATCAACCCCTACCAGGGCTGCACGTTTGCCTGCACCTATTGCTACGCCGCCTTCTTCGTTCCCGAGGAGAAGCAACGCGAGCGCTGGGGACAGTGGGTCCGGGTCAAGACCAACGCCATCGCCAAGCTGCGCAACTCCCGCCAGGATCTGCGCGGCAAGACCGTGCTGATGAGCAGCGCCACCGATCCCTATCAGCCGATCGAGGCCAGGCTCGAACTCACCCGCTCGCTCCTGCCTTTGCTCGCCGAGCGCGGCGCGAGTCTGGCCGTGCTCTCCCGCAGCCCGTTGGTGACTCGTGACATCGACCTGTTCAAGACCTTCGAACGAATCAACATCACGATCAGCATCACGACCGACTCGGACGAGGTTCGCAAGCGCTTCGAGCCCCAGTGCGCCAGCATCGATCGACGCTTCCAGGCGGTACAGCAACTCAGCGAGGCCGGCTTCCGCACCAGGATCAACGTCGCGCCGCTGCTCCCGCTCGCGGACCCGCAGTCGTTCGCCGAGCGCATCCTCGAGGCCGGCGTCTCACGTGTCCACATCAACACGTTCCACGAGGCGTCGGGGCCGTTCGCCTCGGGCACGCGCCGGCCGGCACTCGCGATTGCCAACGAAATGAGCTGGACCGAAGCGCGACGGACTCGCGTGGAGCGGGAACTGCGCGGTTACCTGAACCAGGGCGGACGGCAACTCGCGGCCTGAGCGCAAGGGCGCTACAGGCTCGCGTAGACGGCGTCGATCATCGGCTTCCAGCGCGGATCCGCACCCAAGCCGCCGGACATCTGGTTCATCACATAGCCGAACCCGATGCCCGCATCGGGATCGGCGAATCCCAGCGATCCGCCCGCTCCCGAGTGTCCGAAGGTCCGTGGATTCGGCCCCCACTCGTAGCGTCCCCCGGCCGTGCTGAGGATGAAGCCCAACGATCGCCGCACCAGGAATCCCAGCACCAGGTCCTCGC
Organism: Chloroflexota bacterium; assembly: GCA_026705105.1. Lineage (GTDB taxonomy): Bacteria > Chloroflexota > Dehalococcoidia > Bin125 > Bin125 > Bin125. Next base: position 1,124 of record JAPPBK010000089.1, read on the forward strand.
GACCTACCCGCTCGGTGGGTCCACAGGCGTCCACCGTCGCCGCCGACATCAGTTCGCCACCGTCCTGCGCCAGCGCCGAGTAGATCGTCGCCAACGAGCGTCCATTGCCGTGACCGTTGGCCGCCGGATACTCCGCCGCCCGCCACTCGCGCGAGTTCACCGCGCCGGCCAATCGCGGAGCGGCCAATCCCAGCGCCTTCGCCGCAATGGTGTCCTCGGCAGTGACGCCGATCGGCGGCGCGCCCGGCGCGGCAATCAGGTCCGCTGTCCGCCCGTCTTCAGTCTCAGGAAGACCGATGTAGAAGTCGATACCCAGCGGTTGAGCGATCTCGTCGCGTACGAACTCGCCGCACGTGCGTCCGTCGATCCGCCGAATCACTTCGCCGACCAGCCAGCCGTACGAGATGGCGTGATAGCCCATCCCCTCGCCGGGCGTCCACATCGGCGCCTGGCGCTCAAACGCCCCGACCATCAGGTCCCAGTCGAGCGCCGCCCCGTCCGGCAACTCCTCGTCGAGTCCGGCCAGGCCCGCCTCATGCGTCAACAGCTGGCGAACAGCAATCTCCGACTTCCCCGCCTGTCCGAACTCAGGCCAGTAATCGACGACCGGACGCTCCACGTCAAGCTCGCCCCGATCGACGAGCATCGCCGCGGCAACCGCCGCGACTCCCTTGGTCGACGAGTAGACGTTGGCGATCGTGTCGCGCTCCCAGGTTCGGGTGCACGCCTCGTCCGCGAATCCGCCCCACAGATCGACGACGGTCTCACCGCCGACGATCACGCAGAGCGACGCGCCGACTTCGCCGTGGTCGGACCAATTGCGCGCAAACGCGTCGCGAACCGCGCCGAAGCGCGGTTCGCAGTCGCCCTGCAGTTCGACGGCGGCCACTGGGCTAGTCCGCCGAGACCGGCTCAGCGACGGCCCGTCCGGCCAGCTCTTCTCGCATTGTGCCCTCAAGCTCGTGGATCGCGGGCAGCACATCCGAGGCGAACAGTCGCATGCTGCGTTCGGCGGTGTCCGCCGGCATCCCACCGGAGATGCGGAAGTTCATGACCATCTCTTCCGCCGCCGTCATCTGCTGGATGTGCTTGAGCTTCTCAATCACCTGGTCGGGAGTGCCCCAGGCCTGCGGGGTCGCCGCGAAGCGGGCCCGCTGCTCCGGCGTCGTCTTCGCGTTCGTCTTGCCGAACTCGGCGTAGTACTTGTAGCCCTTGGTCTGCTCGAAGCGGGCCGACTCGCTGAACAGGTAGTGCCGCTCGACGCTCTCCTG
>JAPPBK010000132.1 GCA_026705105.1 Chloroflexota bacterium
GACCGAGTTCGAGTCGGCTGACAGCATGGCGCGGGCCAGCGTCTGGATCGCCAGCCAGCCGGCGACGTACACGGGCAACATCGTCGACGATCGCGAGATGCGCGACATCCTCGCCGATCTGTAGGGAGCGCTCGATGGCTGACAACGAATCGGGCAGTGAGGCGGACAACGGGCCGGACCTGATCTACGAGAAGTTCGACCACTACGCGGTGCTGACGATGAATCGTCCGCACCGGCTGAATGCGCTGGGTGGCGATCTGCGCCGGCTGACGCGCGAGGCCGTGGCGGACATGGAAGCCGACCCGAACATGCGGGTGGGCATCCTGACCGGGTCTGGGCGCGCGTTCTCGGCGGGCGCCGACCTCAAGGAGATGAACGAGCAGAACCAGGCGCGCGAGGGCGAGCGCAACACGATGGGCTACGACTTCAAGGAGGCAATGCCCTTCTCGCGGGCGCGCAAGCCGTTCATCGCCGCGATCAACGGGCTCTGCATCGCGGGCGGCCTGGAGCGTGCGCTGGATTGCGACATCCGCATCGCCTCTAGCGAAGCCTTCTTCGGCCTGTTCGAAGTGCAGCGCGGGATCATGCCCGGCTACGCGATCCATCACCTGGCGCGGATGCTGCCGATTGGCGACGCGCTCTACATCATGCTGACCGCCGACCGTATCTCCCCCGAGGACGCACTGCGCATGGGGTTGATCCGCGAGATCCTCGAGCCCGAGGCGTTGATGCCTCGGGCGGTCGAGATCGCGGAGAAGATCGCGGCCAACGCGCCGCTGGCGGTCGAGGGCACCAAGTTCATGGCCCAGCAGTGGCGCCAACTGCAGATCGACGAGTCGTACCGCGTGGGCCAGTGGGTGAGCCGCACGGTGCTCAACTCCGAGGACGCGAAAGAGGGGCCTCGCGCCTTCGTCGAGAAGCGCCCGCCGAACTGGAGTGGCCAGTAAGTCACGAGGGCGGCGCCTCGGAGTGTCCGAGCGCGGTGCGGCGCGGGGATGAAGGCCACCTGCCCGGCCCTGTAGCTTCGGGCACTTTCACACTGCAGTGAGCCGAGACCTTGCCAGTCGCAGACGTGACGGACACTCGCCGGAGAAATCTGATCATTGGGCTAGCCCGGGCAGGTGAAGTTGAGTCGCTGTTCGGGGCTTGTCGGGATCCTGGAGCTAATCACTGAGGAGTCAGGTTTCGGCGGACAGGAAGCAACCACCGCCTCCTTTAGCCCTTACGGGGCGGCTTGCCCCCAGGGGGAAGCGGGTTGGCGCGTGCCTCGCGGACGGTGACTTCGCCGGCGATGAAGGTGCGCTGCTCGCCGTCGGCGGTGCGGAGGATCAGCGCGCCGGCGTCTTCGACGGCCACGGCGGCGCCGTCGATCCGCTCGCCGGTGCTGAGGGTGACGGTGACCTCGCGGCCGAGCGTGTCCAGGCGCGCTGTCCATGTCTCGTGGAGCTCGCTTGCGCCCGCTTGGCCGTAGCGGTTCTCGAAGGCGTTGAGCAGGGCGGCGAGGACCGGCTCGCGCTGCCGGCGAGCGCCGAGTTCGATCATCAGGCTGGTGGCGGGCCGGTCGATCTGCGTGGCCCAGGGCGCGGGATCGAAGTTGACGTTGAGTCCGATGCCGACCAGGGCATAGACCGGCTGCGCGTCGCGCCACTCCGCTTCGATCAGGATGCCGCCGAGTTTGCGCTGTTCGATCTGGACATCGTTGGGCCACTTGATCGTCGGTTCGAGCGGGGTCGTCGCACGCACGGCGTCGGTGGCGGCGACGGGGCTGACGATGCTGAGCCGCTTGAGCTGCTCGGTGTCGGGCCGCACGATGATCGTGGCGTGGATGCTCTGTCCGGGCGGCGAGACCCAGATGCGCCCCTTGGTGCCGCGGCCAGCGGTCTGCTCGTCGGCGACAACCACCGTGCCGTGGGGCGCGCCGTCCTCGGCGAGGCGGCGGGCCTCGTCCATGGTGGAAGTGGTCTTGACGAAGTGACGAATGCGCTGTCCGACCACGGAGGTGGTGAGTAGCGCGCTGACGCGGTCGATGTCCAGGCGTTGGTCTGGCGAGAGGGAATCGGGAGCAGCCATACGGCGAGGCTATCGAGTTAAACGGCACGACCCCGAGCTGGGCGGCTCGGGGTCGTCGTGGTTCGCCCAGGTAACCGGGCGACGTTTGGAATCAGCGGCTAGGAGGCGCCCACCTCCACTGCGCTGCGTCGTCGGTACCTGGGCGATCGTTGACTATGTCCCAAGTTGCATCACCTCCTTTCCTGCCTCGCAGGGTAGCACGGAAGTGAGCTCAGCCTCAATTCCGGCTACAGGGCTGAGGTGACCTCGCGGACCGAATCCTCCACGATTGTGAGGATTTCGTCGACCTGTTCCTCGGTGGCGACGAGGGGTGGGGCGAGGAGG
>JAPPBK010000010.1 GCA_026705105.1 Chloroflexota bacterium
CTGCATGCCGCGAGTCGCACGCAGTTGTCGCAGCGTCAACGGATAGGTAATCACCCGAACGATCAACGTGAACAGGATGATCGCGACGCCGTAGTTGTCGTCGACCGCGTGCGCGATCACGATCAGCCCGTTCATGATCGGGCCAATCAGGATGTCGTTCCAGATGAAGTCGAGAATTTCCATCGTCGCCCGTCTCTGGGATGCTAGTTGGGGGGATACAACCGGACGGCGGAGTTCGCGCCGAGGAGCACGGCGTAGAGCACGCCGTCTTCGTCGCCGACCAACACGCGATCGTCGCGCAGCAGCGCGTTGGCCATCAGGTCCTTGGCCTTCTCCAGCCTGAACTGGCGCAGCAACGTGCCGTCGGCCGCATTGAGCTGGTAGATCGTGCCACCGCGCGCCACGATTACGAGGATGCCGCCGACTGCCTCCTCGCTGTCGAACTCGACGAACAGCGGCTGCGCGCGAATCCGGTCATCGGCGGCAAAGGGCCGTAACCAGCGCGACGCGCCGGTCAGGGCGTCCAGCGCATAGACGTTGCCGCGTAGGTCGGTCATGTAGATCACGCCGTCGCGAATCAGCGGCGTACCCCAGATCCAGTGCGACGCCTCCACCGTCCAGACCTGCGCGCCGGTTGCCGCATCCAAGCCGTAGAAGACGCGATCGAGTCCGCCGACGTAGACGATGCCCTCGGCCGCGACAACAGAACCGGCGATCCCGGCCTCGACGACCAGCTGCCAGGCTTCGCTGCCCGCAGCATCGCCGTCCAGATGCAGGGCGGTGACCCGACCGTCGAGTCCGGCCACGATCAGCAGCCGGCCGCGCTCGGTCTCAACCAGCGCCGGGCCGCCCCAGATCTGCAGGTCCGAGTCGCCGCTCCAGGTCCAGACCGATGCTCCGGGTTGTTCGATGTCGACGGCGTGCACCCGGTAGCCGGTATCGGCCACGTAGACGGTCGTGCCGTGGACGATGAGGTCGGCAACGATCCGCGCCTCGGTGTCAAACACAACCCGCGCCGACTCGCCGTCGCGCCGCACGGCGTACAGGACGCCGTCCGAGTATCCGGCCAACAGCCACTCGTCCGTCTCGGGAACCCAGACAGGATCGGAATAGAACGCGACCGGCTCGATCTCGGCGTCGAGCCCGGGAAATCGTCCGTCATCGTCGGGGAACTGCCAGGCAGCGGCGCCCAGGTTGCCGTCGAGCAGTTCGATAGCGACGACCGAGCTGTCGCCGGTTGGCGCGAGCAGACGGGTCTCCGGTTCGACCGGATCGGGCGTCGGGGCGGCCCATCCGTCGGGCTGGTCGGCGACGTCACAGGCGGCAATCAGGGGGATGGCCAACAGTAACGCAGCGATCGCGACGACGCGGCGCCTCAGGAATCGCGAACGCCCTCGCTCGGACCGGAACGCCCCGAGGCGCGGGAACAGTCGCCGCGATTCAGGCTGTTTCACGTGAAACATCTCGTTCGCGCGTCTGCGGAGTCCGGGAAGTCCAGGGACTTGAATGTGGGACCCTGTCGCGCTCACCGGCGTGCGCGGACGCTTTGGGTGCGGGATCGTACCCACCTGGATTCAGTGGATTGCAGCGCACCAGACGCCAAAGGCCAAGTCCGACTCCGATCAGCGCGCCGCGGCCTCGCACGGCGTCGATCATGTACTGGGAACAGGACGGCTCGAAGCGGCAACCGGAGCCCAGCGCAGCCATCAGGGGCGAGCACAGCCGCTGGTATCCCAGCAGGGCCAGGACGACGGCGTCGTCCACGACTCGTGCGGCCGCTCGCCGGACGGCGACCCATCCACGCGGATCCCGAGCCGGAGTCAACACTCACCTCGCGCCTCGTGCAGGTCGCTCCTGCCAGGGGCAGCGGGCGATTCCTCCGCGCTGCGATCCGGCTCAGGCTGCGCGTCACCGGTGATCCGCATTGAGCGGCTGTTCCGCATAGAGCGTCGAACCAGTCTCGACAACGTGGCGTCCAGCGTCTGGAAATCGACCTCCGCCACGCCGCTTCGGGCGACAACCACCACGTCGAGGCCTCGGCACTCGGCGTCGCGATTCAGGCGATCCGCCGAAGCCCGCAGGCGTCGTCGTATCCGGTTGCGCGTGACCGCGCCTCCGAGCCGCGAACTGATCGCGAATCCGAACCTGCACGGACAGTCCGAGTCAGCCTGCGGTTCCTGGGAATCGGGTGTGGTTGCGCGTGTCGCGACATGCTCCCGGCGAGCGCGCGCGTTCAGGGCGACCACCCCACTGGCAACTCGCTGACCGTCGCGAAACACGGCGTCGAAGTCCGCCTTGCGGCGCAATCGCTGCTCGCCGCGCTTGCCGGTCTGCTGCTTGACCGAATTCGAGGTCCGCTTCGAGGTCCTCATGCTAGTCGGCACGCCCTG
>JAPPBK010000139.1 GCA_026705105.1 Chloroflexota bacterium
CGGGGACTTCGGGCTGCTCGATCTTGAGGACGTCGGCGCCCCAGTCGCCGAGCTGCCGAGTAGCAGTAGGTCCCGCCCGTGCGCGGGTCAGGTCGAGGACGAAGAGGTGGTCGAGGGGGAGGTAGGTCATGGGGGTAGGGTAGTGGGGCGCGTTAGTGTGGAGACGAAGAGGGCCAAGGTCATGAAGAACGCGGTTACGAGGGACGACGTTAGCGACATTGTCTATGTGCGTCTGCGCGAAGGAAGAATCGCGGCGACGAAGGCGTTCGGAGACGATCGCCTGGTCGACGTTGATGCCGACGGCGCGGTTCTGGGAGTCGAGTTCATCGGGATTGGAAACCAACTGGACCTCCGCGGTTTGCCTGCGCAAGCGGACCTGCTCTTCGTGGTCGAAGAACAAGTGCCTTCTTGCTTTGAGGTGCTGACAGACCTAGCAGGCCCTTAGGGGTTCGCGAAGCAAAGGTCCCAAGGCACGGCGGACGGAGAGGCGAGGTCGGCGGCGTATCGCTCGTCGACGCTGTCGCGGAGTACCAAGTGTCTCACGCGCCTGGGTCATCGTAGCGACGCGCCGCCTCCCTCAAAGCCTCGGCATGCTGGTAGATGTCATCAAGAGAGTCCATGTCTATCCACTGCGCGTGTTTGTCTGCATCAAGGAGCGCGATTTGCTTTCTGGTCGGACGAAAGCTAAAGCGGCAGAGCGGCTTCCGGTTGTTGTCGTCAAGGAGAATCCCACAGTAGCTCTTCGTATCCCGAATGAAGACACGCTCTCCTCCGACCGTTCCACCAAGAATCGACTTCACGATCTCGTAGGCTTCGATTTCCTCTGCGGTGGTGACAATGCCGCCGCTTTCACCTTGATCCGCGGGGTCATCGATGTCATCTGGCTCGCCTGACGCTGCTTCCTCCTCAGGGTCGCTCAGGGGTTCCTGCTGCAGGTCAACTGCCCTTCGCAGGACTTCGTTGACCTTCTCGTTGATCAGCGACCGAAATGCCCTGCGAGTGCGCTCAGTGAACTCTTCTCTCACCGACTGCCGGAGTTGACCGCCATAGACCTGTCGCGCTAGCCAAGTCACAACATCAGCATCCGGTTCGTCAAGCTGCCGCTCTAACGCTTCGCGCATCCCCTTTAGGTATGCCAATTCGACCGCCGCAGAGAGCATGCCTTCGAGATCGAAGTTCTCTGTAGTGATGCGATCAAGCGCACTTACATTGTTTACGTCAAGGATGCGCAGATCTACGACCAAGAACGGCGACTGGTCCATGACGTTGGGCTGTTCAAGGTCAGTGAAGAACTGATAGACGACCCCGTTCGTCAGAATGCCGATTCGAGCCTGAGTCGCTCCGAAGTATCGAACAAGTTGCGAGAGATGGTTTTGGTTCAGGTCTATTCCCGCCTTCTTGCATTCGATCAAGATGACAGGCACGTCGTTGTGTATCAGGGCGTAATCGACCTTCTCGCCTCGCAGCCCGGCGACATCGGCGACAAACTCCGGGATAACTTGACTCGGGTCGAACACGTTGTAGCCGAGCGCCTGAAGGAATGGCAGTACCAACGCGTGCTTGGTGGCCTCCTCGGTAGGTAGCTTGCCTTCCCAGTCATCAAGCCGTTCGGCTATTGCGGCCAATCTCTGACGGGTCTCCATGTGCGGCGTCCTTTCGTCCAAGCGCACCCTCTGAGTCGTCGCGACCTCAGACTAGCCAAACTCGGCAGTTCAGGCTGCTACTGCGACTGGGGCGGCGAGTTCGGCGGCGTAGCGCTCGTCTACGTCGTCGCTGAAGAGGCCCTCGGTGGTCCAGTGGGCGAGGCGGTCGGCGATCCGGGCGTTGGCTTCAAGGCGGATGCTGGCGGCGTTGTTGCGGATGTCGAGTGCTTCGGGGAGGGGCTGGTCGAGTCCCTGGTCGGCTCGTTTGTGCATGAGGCGGTGGTCGTTGATGGCGTCGAGCGGTTGGAAGAGGTCGCCCGCCGAGGCGCTCGCGGTCCATTGCGTGTAGAGGGCGTTGTGGTTCCAGCCGCAGGCCTCGCAGCGCCACTCCTCGAACTTGTTGAAGGCCTTGTGCGGCGCGTGGCGGTTGGAGCGCTCGATGCGCAGTGCGTCATCGACGATCTCACTGGCGAAGAAGTCGTGCTCGCCTGAGCCACTGCAGCCCTGCGACTTCCAGACGAGTCCGTGGCTGGTGTAGAGCAGTGCCATGGTGCGGTGCAGACGGTCGAGGTCGGGCTGCCGGGCGCGCCACTGGTCCTCGACGTCCTCCTGGATGCGTCGCAGGTAGCGGAGTTCGTTGAGCGATTCCTGGCTTCTCATCGGTCGGGTCCTGTCTCGATCACTCGCCCTTGAACTCGGGTTGGCGGCCTTCGGCGAAGGCTCGGGGGCCTTCTTTGGAGT
>JAPPBK010000376.1 GCA_026705105.1 Chloroflexota bacterium
GGGACACGCAGCCTGGACCCTGCTGTTCCAGCCGCAGGACCGTACAGGGCGCGGCGCCGGGGCAGGGCACCTGCAGCATGTCACCGGGATGGATGATCCGCCGAATCCCGTCGCCGTTGAGCCGCGCCAGCTCATCAATCGTCGTCTCGAACTGCCGCGAGATGCCATTGAGATGGTCTCCGGCGCGGACCGTGTAGTAGGCGTGGTAGTCGCCCGGCGGATACGCGACGAGCGGCGGTTGCGTCGCCAGGGCGGTCGAGTCGTCGTCGACGCCTAACGTCGTCAGCGCCGATCGCTCGCGCAATGCCGAGCCCGGCGTCGCTTCACCGGTCGCGCTCCGCTCGATCGGTCTCATGTAGGCCGGGATGTCGCCTGGTTTCGCCGTCGATGGCCTCGCCGCAGAGACCGAGCCCGCGGCGGCCTGCCTGGTCAGCTGCTTGTCCTGCGTAGGCCGAATCGGGAGCGGTTGAACCGGCCGATCAAGTGCGGCCGCGTCCTCGCGACGCTCCGTTTCGAAGCCCGATTGCTCGGCTCCGACCGTGAAAACCAGGTCCGAGAGCGAGCGACCGGGCAGGAGCGCGAAGCCCGCGACCAGGGCCAGCAACACGGCAGCCGCCAGCGACGCCGTCGCCAGCAGGTAGGGGCGCAGCTCGCGGAGTCGTCCGCGCATCCGAGACAGGCTCCAGAAGTCGGGTCGGCGCATCGGCCGTTCGACGAATCGGTAGCTCAGTTCGGCCAGCATGAATGTCGCCGCAAGTCCGACCGCAACGGTCAGAATCGTGCTGGGGACGAAGTTGAACTCCCACTGCAGCGCCAGCAGGACCGGCCAGTGCCAGAGATAGATGCTGTAGCTGCGCTCGCCCATCCAGCGCAACGGCGCCGTCTCCAGCGCGCGTCCGATCAGCGATCCCGGCCGAATCACGAACGCGACCAGGACAATGGTCGCCAACGACGTGGCCAGCAGACCCCACGGGTACATCCAGTCGCTCCAATGCCGAGCCACGGCCATGATCAGGCCGAGCCCGACGAGCGCAGCGACCGCCAGTGCGTCCATCAGCGCGCCGAGCGGCGCACTCCAGGTCCGCCGCCAGGGCTTCCAGACGAAGGCGGCGGCCACGCCGATCAGGATCGTGAAGGCCCGCGCGTCGCTGCCGAAGTAGACCCGCGACGGCTCATCTCCCGGCGTGAACAGCATCGCCATCCAGACCACCGAGAGCGCGGCCAGCCCGACCACGATGCACCACACCCAACGCAAGCGCAGCAGCCGCGCAAGCCCGGCGAAGATCAGAGGCCAGATGACGTAGAACTGCTCCTCCACCGCCAGCGACCACAGGTGGCGAAGCTGCGAGGGTCGTTCGAACATCTCGAAGTACGAGACTCCCCGCACGATTTGGTCCCAGTTGGTGATGTAGACGGCGGCGACCAGCACCTCGCGCAGGTGATCGATCAGCGTGTCCTGGAGCATGAATGCGGCGTAGACCGTGGTCACGACCAGCACCAGCGCCAGGACGGGCAGCAGTCGCCGCGCGCGGCGCAGCCAGAACTGGACCAGGTCGGTCTTGCCGTCCTGTTCGCGCTCCGAGATCAGTAGCGCGGTGATCAGGAATCCCGAGACGATGAAGAATACGTCGACGCCAAGGAACCCGGCCGGCAGCCAGGCGACGCCGGCGTGGTAGAGCACGACGGCCAGCGCCGCCAGACCGCGAATGCCGTCCAGGCCCGCAAGCCGGGGCAGACCGCGCTCGCCCATCGGTTCGTTCCGCTGGAGTGGATCCGCTGATGCCATCGCGAGTTACATCCGGAACACGCCGAACTGCGACTCGGGCACGGGTGCATTCCGTGCCGCCGCAAGTCCTACGCCGAGCGCCTCACGCGTATCGGCCGGATCGAGAATGCCGTCGTCCCAGATCCGAGCCGAACCGTAGTACGCCGCGCCCTCCTCCTCGTACTTGTCCAGCGTCGGGGCCATGAACTCGCGCTGCTCGTCGGCGCTCATCGACTCTCCCTGGCGCGCCAGCGCATCCTGGCGGATCGTGAGCAAGACGTTGGCGGCTTGTTCGCCGCCCATCACCGAGACGCGGGCGTTGGGCCAGGTCCAGAGCAATCGCGGCGAGTAGGCGCGTCCGCACATCGCGTAGTTGCCCGCGCCGAACGAGCCGCCCAGCACGATCGAAAACTTGGGCACCTCGGCGCATGCCACGGCGGTGACCATCTTCGCTCCGTGCTTGGCGATCCCTTCGTGCTCGTAACGCCGACCGACCATGAAGCCGGTGATGTTCTGCAGGAAGAGCAGCGGCGTGCCGCGCTTGGCGCAGAGCTGAATGAAGTGCGCGCCCTTGAGCGCCGACTCGGAGAAGAGGATGCCATTGTTCGCGACGATCCCGATCGGGTGACCCATCACCCGGGCGAAGCCGCAGACCAGCGTGGAGCCGTACGAAGGTTTGAACTCGTGCAGCCGCGAACCGTCAACGAACCGAGCAATGATCTCGCGGACATCGAACGGCTTGCGCGTCGATTGCGGGACAATGCCGTAGATCTCGTCGGCATCGTAGAGCGGCGGCTCGACCTGATCGGCCGGCGTCACCGGCCAGTCGGCTGCTGCCTCGCGGCCCAGGTTGGCCACCGCGGCGCGGACCAGTTCCAGCGCGTGTTCGTCGTCCTCTGCCAGATGATCGGCGACGCCCGACACCTGCGTATGTACCAAGCCGCCGCCCAACTCCTCCGCCGAGATCTCCTCGCCCGTCGCCGCCCGCACCAGCGGCGGCCCACCGAGGAAGATCGTGCCCACGCCGTCGACGATGATCGCCTCGTCGGACATCGCCGGCACGTACGCGCCGCCGGCCGTGCAGGAGCCCATTACGGCGGCGATCTGGGGAATCCCGGCAGCCGACATCGTCGCCTGGTTGTAGAAGATGCGCCCGAAGTGGTCACGATCGGGGAAAACGTCAGCCTGCATCGGCAGGAACGCCCCGCCCGAGTCGACGAGATAGACGCAGGGCAACCGATTCTGCGCCGCAATCTCTTGCGCGCGCAGGTGCTTCTTGACCGTGATCGGGTAGTAGCTGCCGCCCTTCACCGTCGCATCGTTGGCCACGATCATGGTCTCGCGTCTGGCGACCCGCCCGATGCCGGTGACGATCCCCGCGCCGGGCGCTTCGTCGTCATACATCCTGTTGGCCGCCAGCGGCGACAGTTCGAGGAAGGGCGAGTCGGAGTCGAGCATCCGCTCGATCCGCTCGCGTGCGAGCAGCTTGCCGCGCGCGTGATGCCGCTCGACGCTGCGTGGTCCGCCGCCTGCGCGCACGGTCGATTCGCGCTCGCGCAGCTCCGCAACCAGCCCGCGCATCCAGGATGCGTTCTCGTAAAACTCCTCGGAGCTGACGTCGATGCTCGACTGGATCGGCGGGGCCGCCTCAAGTCGTTGCGACATCTCATCGAATCGACGCGCGTCAGACACGGGACCCTCTCCGCGAGGCTCGCTTCGAGCCCACTCACGACAGAGTATTGCGCGGTTAGACTCGTGCGCAGACCGGCTCAGGCCCAATCAGGTTAAGCACGACACGACGGGGAGCATAACGATGACCGCGAGACTTTCTGACGGCGAGTTCAGCTACACCGCGCTCGACCTCTGGGAGCAGCTTCCCGACGGCGTCACGTTGGTCGAGTGCCCCGGAGTGGCGGTCGACGCCAACGACATGGTGTACGTCTTGACCCGCAACGTCGAGCACCCGGTGATGGTCTTCGACGCCGAAGGCGTCTGGCAAGGAAGCTGGGGACAGGGCAACTTCACGGAACGCTCGCACGGCATCTGGATCGGACCCGAGGGCGACGTCTGGGGCGCCGACGACGGTACTCACACGATCACCCGATGGTCGCCCGACGGCGAGCTGCTGCAGACGCTGGGCGATCCCTACAATCCCGCCCCGGCCTGGGCCGGCAAGCCGTTCAACCGGCCTACTCACGCGGCGGTCAGCCCGAAGTCGGGCGACATATTCGTCACCGATGGCTACGGCAACAGTTGCGTCCACCGATTCGACGCCGACGGCAAGCACAAGCAGACCTGGGGCACGCCCGGTATCGACGCCGGCCAGTTCATCCGTCCACACAACATCGCCATCGACGAGGACGGCCTGCTCTACATCGCCGACCGCGAGGCGCACCGCGTGCAGATCTTCTCCGAGTCGGGCCAGTTCGTCACGATGTGGAACAACATCCACCGTCCCGACGGTCTCACGCTCGCGCCCGACGGCAACATCTACATCGGCGAACTGAACGAAATGGGCGGCATGCAGGGCGCGCCCGGACTCGGCCACCGGGTCAGCATCTACGACCGCTCGGGCAATCGACTTGCCCTACTCGGCCACCCCGACGAGGGCGACGAAGCCGGCAAGTTCATCGCCCCGCACGGCATCGCCGTCGACTCAACAGGCGCCGTCTACGTCGGAGAGGTCTGCAACACCATTCGAGGCAAGGCCCTCGGCGTTGAGCTGCATTCCCTCAGCAAACTGGTGCGCGAGGACTAGCCAGCGGCGGGCCCGACTCGATAGCGCAGGAACAACTCTCCGGTTTGCGCGGTCATCGCGTGGACCAGCGTGAGCTGTCGGATGCCCGCCGCTGTCGGATCACCCGGCCACTGCACGGCTGGATGGGCCCTGTCGCCGCCGGTGATTCTCGGCGCGAGCGTGAGGAAGAACTCGTCAACCAGACCTCGACGAATGAGCTCGCCGTTGAGCGTGGCGCCTCCTTCGACCAGCACCCGTCTGGCGACGAGCCCCTTGCGCAAATGGGTCAACGCAGCCGCGGCCGCGTCTCTCTCCGGCACGACAACCACCGGCCGTCCTCTTGAATCCAGCTCTTGGCGCACTTGAACCGGCGCCGAGCTGGAGAGATAGATCACCGCGTAGAAGCTATGGTCGGTGAAGAATCGCCGCTCCGGAGGCAGATCGCCGCTGCGGGTCAACACCGCGGCGATCGGCGACGGCGTCATGCCTCGCTCGACGCGCCACTGTTCCAGCTCGGCATGGTTGAGCCGCGCCGACGTACCGGACGCCCGGAACGTCGCGCCGCCGTTCATGACCGCGTCGAAGTGGACCCGAAGTTCGCGCATCAGCCGCTGATCCAGCGCCGAGCCCAGACCGCGCTCGGTGCCGTCGACAACCGTGCGGCCGTCGGCCGACATGACCATGTTGATCGCCACGTATGGGCGGTCGGCTGGCGGGTCGGGGAAGCTCAGTCGGGTGTAGTCGATCTCACCGCGCTGCGATTGGGCCATGGGCTCATGCTAGGTTGCGGTCATGTCCGAACGAGCACGGGAGACCGACAGCAAGGACGAAGAGGCCGAAGCAGCCGAAGCGCCGGACCGCGAGTTTCCGATCTCCTCGATGGCCCGCTTCACGATCGGCGGCAAGCCCGTCGTGCTTGACGACTTCATCGATATCACCACGGGCGACGTCGCCAATCGCCCCGTGGTCGAGCCGCAGCCGCAGCCGGCGCCCATGCCCAAGGACGTGATCTGGAACGCGCGGCGTCCCGTTGGGGACTAGTTGTCCCCGTAATCCGCTTCCCACGTGATCTCGATCGCGTCCTTGACGCTCTCGTGGGCGGGACAGCCGGGGGCATGGAACTTGACCGCGCGCTCGGCGGCCGCACGCTGCTCCTCCGCAATGCCGGGAATGTGGAACACGACGTGGATCTTCGTGATCCGGATCGTCTGGTTGTCCTCGCCCTCGATCGTGCCCAGGACATCGGCCTTGTAGGTGTCGGGGTCGAACTCGACCTTGCGCACGGACAACGCCCGCGCGAGTGTGCCGTACATTCAACCGCCCACCGCGGCGACGATATGGTCCAACGTTGCCGTCATCGGGGGCGCTTCCTCGGGCACGCCATAGTGTTCCTTGAGCTTGCCCTGGACGCCGTAGACGACCGGCTCGGGCACGTCGCCCAGCGTCGCGTGCCGGAAGCCGTTCTTGAGTTCGAGCTTGTTGCGCGAGATGTACTCGAATCTGGCCATGAGTGACCCCCTCCGCCTTCGGCGCCTCCCCCTGCAAGGGGGAGGGTGTAGTGGTTCTGCGACGCCTCCCCCTGAGAGGGGGAGGGATTAGCCGTTCGCCAACAGGGTACGCATTCGGTCGACGCCATCGACGATCTCTTCGAGCGAGGCGGCGTAGCTGAATCGCAGGTAGCCCTCGCCGAGATGCCCGAAACTCGTTCCCGCAATCACGGCCAGCCCGGCCTCTTCCAGCAGACGATGCTGCAACGTGCGCGCGTCGATGCCGGTCTCGGAGATGTTCGGGAAGGCGTAGAACGCGCCCAGCGGGGTGACGCAGCTCACACCCGGCACGTCGTTAAGTTCGCGGACGATTGCCTGCCGCCGTTCGTCGAACGCGGTCGTCATGATGTCGACCGCCTCCTGCGGACCGTCGAGCGCCTCGATCGCCGCGTATTGCGTCGCCGCGTTGGGACACGAATAGCTGTTGATCGCGAGCCGCTCGGCGAAAGGGAAGAGGGCGGGCGGAAAGACCCCGAAGCCCAGCCGCCAGCCGGTCATCGCGTAGGTTTTGCTCCAGCCGTCCAGGACAATCAGCCGGTCGCGGAGCTGCGGATAGTTGAGCCAGGAGGTGTGCTCGAGACCCTCGTACAGGATGCGCGAGTAAATCTCGTCGCTCAGGATGACCACCTCCGGCCACTGCTCGAGGCCCGCCACCAGCCGCTCAACCTGCTCCCGCGAGTAGACCCCGCCGGTTGGATTGGCCGGACTGTTGAGAATGATCAGCCGCGTGCGCTCGTTGATCTGGCTCAGCACCTGGTCGGGATCGAAGGTGAAGCCGTCCGACTCGTGCAGCTCGATCGGCACCGGCGTCGCGCCGGAGAAGCGGATCACCGACTCGTAAATCGGGAAGCCGGGATTCGGGTACATGATCTCCGCGCCCGGCTCGCCCATCAGCAGCGCGGCGAAGAACATCACCGGCTTGGCCCCGGGTGTGATCAGCACCGATTCCGGGTCGACCGCTGCGCCGTGCCGACGCTGCAAGTCCCGGGCGACGGCCTCGCGCAGCTCGGGGATGCCGGCTCCGGGCGTGTAGCCATGCTTGCCCTCGGCCAGGGCGCGAGAGCCGGCGTCGACAATGTTGTCCGGCGTGGCAAAGTCGGGCTGGCCGATGCCGAGGTTGATGATCGAGCGCCCCTCGGCCGCGAGCTTGTTGGCCCGCGCCAGCACTTCAAACGCCGTCTCCGTCCCGAGGTTCTGCGCCGCCTGGGTCGGTTGCACCATGATCGACCTCCGATTTCGCCCCGTTGTGCATCGAGGGTACTTGCCCTCTGCCGTTCAGCCACTGGATACCATTGGCCCACGGAGGATGTGGTGCGGCGCCGGCTTCACACCTGTCTCACGTTCGTCGCGCTGATTGCGTTGGCCACGTTGGCCATCCTGCCCGTTGCCTGCGGCGAGTCCGAGACGGTCGCTGCGCCGTCCGGGGAACAGTCGAGCGACATCCGCGAAACGCGAAGCGGCGAGCAGATCTTCGCCATGACCTGCGCCTCGTGCCACGGTTCCGAGGGAGAAGGCGCCGACAACTGGATGGTGCGCGGCGAGGACGGTCGACTTCCCCCGCCTCCGCTCAACGGCGACGGCCACACCTGGCACCACTCCGACGGCGTGCTCTACGGCATCGTCAGCGACGGCGGACTGGGCCTGGGATTCGGCAGCAACATGCCCGCCTTCAAGGACCAGTTGACCGGCGACCAGATCATTGCCGTCCTGGAGTACGTCAAGACGCTCTGGGAGGGCAAGGAGCTCGACGGCATCGCCCTGCGCCAGTACCAGCGGGACTCCAGCGCCGACGATCCCTACCCAGCCACGGACTGACTAGCCGTCCGCCGACACGCCGACCGCGCCCGATGCCCGCAGCGCGGCAATCTCGTGTTCCTTGTAGCCGTGCTCGCGCAGGACATCGTCCGTGTCGGCGTCGAGCGCGGGCGACGGACCCTGCGGCTCGACCGGTGAGTCGGACATCCGTAGCGTTGGGCCGATCAGGGTTTCCGGTCCGGTCAGCGGATGCTCCAGCTCCAATGGCGCGCCGATCGCCTGCACCTGCGGGTCGTCGAGAATCTCTTCGGGCGTGTTGACCTGCGAGGCCGGCGCGCCCGCATCGTCGAGTCGGGCTATCCAGTAGGCCGTCGTGTTGCTGCGAAAGCGTTCGGCAATGCGCGTCTGAGCGCGTTGGACGGTTTCGGCAGATTCCGGATCGAGCGGGTTGAAATCCGGCGCGTCGGTTGCGTCGTCGGCCTCGGTCAGACCCAGCGCGTTGCGGACCTGCTGGCGGTTGGGCGGCGTGACGCAGCCGAGCATGATCGCGCCGTCGGCGGTCTGGTAACCGCCGTAGTAGAGCAGATACGCGGAACCGGTCACCGCCCGCAAGCCGCTGCGAGCCTCCAGCAACTCGCGATAGCTGCCGCCGCGCTCGCGCACTTCCGCCATCGCGTCCCGCGACGGCTGCACGAGAATCGCATCGCTGACCGGCTGCCGCGAGGCGATGTAGTTCTGCATCGTCAACGCCGCTCCCAGCAGCGAGGTCTCGATCAGTTGTCCGCGGCCGGTGCGCTCGCGGTGAAAGAGCGCCGCGCAGACTGCCATCGCACCACTGAAGGCCGCGCCGAAGTCGGCCGGAGTCGTGGCCGTGATCAACGTCGGATTGCCCTGCTCGTCTGTCTTGCCATCGCCGACCATCAAACCCGAGTACGCCTGGGCAATGACGTCGGCGCCGGCGCGGTCGGACGATGGACCCTCGGGACCGAAGGCGGTGTTGTCCAGGTAAATCAGGCCCTCGTTGTACGCGCTCAGCGTCCCGTAGTCGATCCTCAGTCGCTCTGCGACTCGCGGACGCGCGTTGATCAGAAATACGTCAAAGTCGCGGATCAGCCGATACATCACGGATCGACCGTCCCTCGATTGCAAATTCAGGACGATGCCGCGCTTGCC
The DNA here is from genome assembly GCA_026705105.1 of Chloroflexota bacterium. Classification (GTDB taxonomy): domain Bacteria; phylum Chloroflexota; class Dehalococcoidia; order Bin125; family Bin125; genus Bin125. The sequence continues at coordinate 8,978 of JAPPBK010000376.1, forward strand.
TCGGTTGAAGACGTGAAAGCCCTTGGACTCGTTTGGCGCGAACTGCCCGATCACCCGCGTCCCGTCGCCCTGCGGCGACTCGATCTTGACCACGTCGGCGCCGAAGTCTGAGAGCATGACCCCGCACATCGGCCCGGCGATGATCTGCGTCAGTTCCAGGACCTTGATCCCGTCGAGCGGGCCGGGCATACGTCGCCCCTAGCTCTGAGCCGGCACGCCCGCTGCGCCCGAGGCTCGCAGCGCAGCAATCTCCTCGGCGCTGTAGCCGTACTGGGCGAGCAGCTCGTCGGTGTCGGCGTCGAGCATGGGCGACGGGCCCGATGCCTCGGTCGGTGTCGCCGACATCTGGAAGGCGGGACCGATCGCCTCTTCCGGACCGGTCATGGGATGGTCGAGCGCACTGACGATGCCTAGCGCCTGGACCTGCGCGTCGTCCAGAATCTCCTCGCCGAAGTTGACCTGCGACGCCGGCGCGCCTACTTCGTCCAGCCTGGCCACCCAGTGCTCGGTGGATTGAGACCTGAACAGCGCCGCAATCTCCGACCGCACTTGCGCCACGATCTCCTCGGAGCCTTCGTCGAAGGGATTAAAGTCTGGCGCCGAGGTCGGGTCCTCCGCGAGGCCGATCGCGTCGCGCACCTGTTGACGGTTGGCGGGCGTGACGCAGCCCAGCATGATCGCCCCGTCCGAGGTCTCGTAGCCGCCGTAGTAGAGCATGAACGCGCCGCCCACCAGCGAGCGCAGGCCGCCGCGCGCGCCGACCATCTCGCGATACGAGCCGCCCCGCGAGCGGATCTCGTTCAGGCGATCGAGGATCGGCTGTTGGATGACCGCGTCGACCGCGGGCAGCCGCATCACGAAGGCATTCTGGAGCGTCAGCGCGCCGCCCAACAACGACGTGTCGATCTTCTGGCCCTCGCCCGTGCGCTCACGGTGATAGAGCGCCGCGCAGACGGCCATCGCCGAGATCCAGGCGGCCGAGAAGTCGGCCGGCGTGGTCGCGGTGATCAGGTCGGGTCCGCCGTGCTCGTCGACCTTCTCGTCACCGGCCATCAGTCCCGAATAGGCCTGCGCGATGATGTCGGCCCCGGCGCGGTGCGCCGACGGCCCGTCGGGTCCGTAGGCGGTGTTCTCCAGGTAGACCAGCGCCGGGTTGAGCGCGCGCAGGGTGTCGTAGTCGACGCCGATGCGCTCGGGCACGCCCGGCCTGGCATTGATCAGGAACACGTCAAAGTCGGGGATCATCCGGTGGACGATGCCTTGCCCCTCCTCGGAGGCGAGATTTACGACCATTCCGCGCTTGCCGCGATTGAACGCGTGGAATCCCTTCGACTCGTTGGGCGCGAACTGTCCCAGCACACGCATCGCGTCGCCGGTCGGCGGCTCGATCTTGACCACGTCCGCGCCCATGTCGGAGAGCAGCACCCCGGCGAACGGACCGGCAATGATCTGCGTGACCTCAAGGACCTTGACTCCATCCAGCGCACCGGACATCGCAGTCTCCCTTCTGCAGAGCGAGTTGGTCTGAGGATAGGCAACTACCCGTGTGCGTCGATGCCGACGACTCCGGCTGAACGCAGACCGGCGATCTCGTCGTCGCTGAAGCCATGTTTGCGAAGGATGGCGTCCGTATCCGCATCGAGCGGCGGCGAGGAACGATCCGTGCCGGTCGCGGTCTTCGACATCCGCACCAGCGGGCCCACCTGGCGCTCGGGACCGGTCAGGGGATGGTCGATCGAGGGCATCATCTCCATTGCCCGCACCTGCGGATCGTCGACCATGTCCTCCAGCCAGTTGACGGGCGAGGCCGGCGCGCCGGCCGCGTCGAGTCGATCGATCCATTCGGCCATCGTGCCACCCGCCAGCGTTGATCTGATCTGTTCCTCTACCCGCGCCACGATGGCGTCGGCCTCCGGGCCGACGGCGTTGAAGTCGTCGTCGTCCGTGGGATCGTCAACGATGCCCAGTGCCTCGCGGATCTGGTCGCGATTCTGTGGCGTCAGCGCCCCAAGGATGATCGCGCCGTCCTGGACCGGATATCCGGCGTAGTAGATGCGGAACGCCCGGCCCTGGTTCGGGCGGCTGCGGCGGGCTTCGATCAGATCGGCATAGCTGGCTCCGGCTGCGCGCATCTCCGACATCATTCGCCGCAATGGTTCGATCAGGATCACATCCGAGACCGGCACATCGCCGGCCCAGGGCGACTGCAGCGCCAGCCCCGCGCCCAACAGCGTGGTCGAGAGCCGCTGACCCTCGCCCGTGCGCTGCCGATGAAACAAGGCCGCGCAGACGCCCATCGCCCCGCCCAGCGCGGCCACGTAGTCGGACGGCGCCGACGCCGTGATCGGCTCCGGCGCGCCATTCTTGCCCACCTTCATGTCCCCGGCAAGCAGACCCGAGTACGCCTGCACCACGACGTCGGAACCGGCCCGGTGTGCGCTCGGTCCGCGGTTTCCGTAGCCGGTCACCTCCAGGTAGATCAGGTCAGGCCGGAATCGCGTCAGCGTGTCGTAGTCCATTGCAATCCGCTCGGCCACGCCGGGACGCACGTTAGTCACGAAGACGTCGAACTGCGGAATCAACCGATGCGCGACCGACTGGCCCTGTGGAGAGCCGAGATCGACCACGATTCCGCGCTTGCCGCGATTGAGACCGTGGAACGCCTTGCTCTCGCCCGGGGCGAACTGCCCAATGCGGCGCGAGGCGTCGCCCTGCGGTGATTCGAGCTTGACCACGTCCGCGCCCAGGTCGGCGAGCGCCGTGCCGCAGAACGGCCCGGCGATGATCTGCGCCAGCTCCAGCACCTTGATCCCGTCGAGCGGTCCGGGCATCTCGCCTCCTCAAAGGCGCAGCGTACGCGAGGCGGGTGCCTAGACTCTGATCAACTCTGATCAAGCATCGAAAGCGAGAGGCGCCATGCCCGACTACAAGAACATCCTCTACGAGCAGGACGGCCCGGTCGTCACGATCACCTGGAACAACCCCGAGACGCTGAACGCGATCACGCCGGCGCTGGAGCGCGAGTTCCACGACGCGCTCGACGCCGCCAACGCCGATCCGTCGGCGCGCTCAATCATCTTCACCGGCGCAGGCCGCGCATTCTCGTCGGGTTACAACATCGCCGGTTCTGGCATTGAGAGCGAAGTCGGCGGCCCGACTCAGCCGGTCTCCGAGCACCTCGAGCGCTGGTTCCGCTTCTCCTCGCGCAACCCCGACATGATGATGCACCTGATGACGCTGGAAAAGCCGATCATCGCCGCCGTCAACGGCTGGTGCATCGGCGGCGGATTCTGGTACTCGCTGGCCGCCGACATCACGCTCGCCTCCGACCGCGCCGTCTTCGCCCAGCCCGAGGTGCGGATGATCTCCAACAGCTCCGTCCTCTTCGCCGCCCTGGCGGGTTGGAAGACGGCCCATCGCTACGCGCTCACAGGCGACCACTTCGACGCTCAGGAGGCGCTGCGCATCGGCGTGATCAACGAGATCGTGCCGGCCGAGGTGCTGATGGAGAAGGCCGACGCACTCGCGCGCCGCCTGGCCCAGGTGCCATCGCACTCGGTCCGCTACAACAAACTGATCACCTCGCGCGGGCTCGAAGCGATGGGTCTGCGCAACGCGCTCAACGTCGGCTCGATGCTCTCCACCATGGTCGAAGCCTCGGCGGACGGGCCCGAGGTCGCCCATCTCGACGCCGCCCGAGAAACCGGAGGCTTCGGAGCCTTCCTCCGAGCCCGAGACGAACCGTTCATCCCAGAGCCCTTCGGCCCGCGCAGCGAGGGCTAGTCCAGTGCGATCATCAGGGCGGCGATGACTGCGACAGCCAGGCTTACAACGACGATGACGCCAAACATGATTCGATTGAGCTGTTGCGCGAACATCGCATCCAGGCGCTCCTGAAAGTCGTCCTTGGTCGGATACTCGTTCATCGCATCGGCAAACTCGTCGGCTTGCTCCGGGCTCGCGCCGATCGAACGGATCACCTTGCGGATTCGCAGAATCGGCGTCATCACCGACATCGTCACACTCCCCTGACTCGTCCCTGCGTCGAGGTCTGGTAGCTTAGGCCAATCGTATCAGCCAGGGAGACTCGGAGGCGCCGCGATGGTCCGTGTGGAAGGCCCCTACGACATCGACGCGGTGCGCGGCGAATGGATTGGGCGCAAGTCGCCAGTCGTGCGTGGACGCTACCCGGTCGAGTACGACAGCATCCGTCGGCACTGCCACATGGTCGAGGACACCAACCCGCTCTTCCTCGATCCGGAGTACGGCGCGCAGTCGGAGTGGGGCTCGGTGATCGCGCCCCCGGTGATGACCCGCTACTTCGCCGGCGCCGGCGTCTGGCCGCCGACAAGTGATGAGGGCGTCACGCTCATGCGCCAGGTCCCCACGCGCGGCGAGCGCAACATCAACCTCAACACTGAGTGGGAGTATCTGCAGCCCGCGAAGGTTGGCGACCATCTCTCGACCCAGACCGAGGTCGTCGACATCTATGAGAAGTCGATCCGCCTCGATCCGCGCGCGGTCTGGATCAAGACCGAAATGCGAATCACTAACCAGGACGGCGAGTTGGTCGCGATCGGCGCCAACACGCTGTGCACCCACCGGACCCCCGAGCAAGTCGAAACCGAAGAAGGCGAGCGGCCGCTATGACCACCCAGACAACCCCGAACAGCATCTCGACGGATCAGACCTTCTGGGAAGACGTCCGCGAGGGCGACCTGATCGACGGCTACGACCTGACCCTGGACTGGACCAAGATGGTCGAGCAGGTCTCCGGCTCGCAGGACTTCTATCCCGTTCACCACGATCCCGAGTTCGCGGCCGAGGCCGGCCATCCGGCGATCTTCTACAACACCGGCTGGACGCAGGCAGCGCTCTGCCGCGTCGTCACCGACTGGGCCGGACCGGCCGGCTGGATGTCCAAGTTCCGCTTCGAAATGCGGCGCATGAACATCCCCGACGACATCGTTCACGCCCGCGGCAAGGTCGTAGGCAAATCCGATCTCGACGACGCGCATGGCCTGGTCGAGCTCGAAGTCTGGCTCGAGAACGACCGGCTCGGTGTCACCACCCCCGGTTGGGCCACGGTCCGCTTGCCCAAGAGGGCCTAGGCATGACCCGAATCGGCATCATCGGCGCCGGCGCAATCGGCGGTGTCGTCGGCGGCATGCTCACCCGCGCCGGCTACGAAGTCACCCTCTTCGACCACTGGGTCGAGCACATCGACGCGATGAAGCGGGACGGGCTACGCCTGAGCGGCCCGCTGATCGGTGACATCCGCGTACCAGTCAACGCGAAACACCTCTACGAGGCGCAGCAGATCTCCGAACCCTTCGACCTCGGCTTCGTCGCAGTCAAGAGCTACGACACCGAGTGGGCCTCCGCCTTCATCTCGCCGCTGGTACGGGAAGACGGGGCAATCGTCGACTTCCAGAACGGCATCAACGACGAGCGCGTCGCTGCAGTCGTCGGCCGCGAGCGGACGCTGGGTTGCGTGATCACGATCGGCGCGGGCATGTACGACCCCGGCCACTGCATGAGGACGGACACGCGCACGCTGGGCTTCAAGATCGGCGAGCTGGACGGCTCCGACTCCGACCGCGCGCGCGAAATCGCGGCGATGATGAACCATGTCGCCGGGGCCGAGTCGACCACCAATCTCTGGGGCGAGCGCTGGGGCAAACTCGCCGTCAACTGCATGGCCAACCCCGTCGCCGGACTCTCCGGCTACGGCTCGGGCGAGGTCCGCGCCCGCGACGACACCCGCTGGCTCTGCATCCGCATCGCCGCCGAAGTTATCCAGGTCGGACGAGCCCACGGCCACCAGATCGAGGCCGTCTGGGGCATCGACTCGCAGAAGTTCGTCGATGTCGCCAACGGAGGCGACTCCGCCGAGCTCGACGCCGAACTGATCGCCGGCGCCCAGGCTCTCGGCGAAGGCCGCCCCAGCTTCCTCCAGGACGTCATCCGCCGCCGCCGAGTAGAAATCGACGCCCTCAACGGCTGGGTCGTGGAGCAAGGCAAGACAGTAGAAGTCCCAACCCCAGTCAATCAGGCCGTCGCCGAGGTAGTCCGCAGCTTCCCCGTCGGCCAGCTCCGCTCCGACCCAACCAATCTGGCGCTGATCATGGATCGCTTGGCCTGAGCCAGAGACACACAGACTGCGCCCATAGCGTGAGAGCCTCCCGCTTTCGGCACGCCTAGTTGCGCCCGAGATCGCCAAACTCCGGCAGTACTTTCTCCGAGAACTCCTCCATCGACCGCAAAATCTGACCTCTCGTCAGCAGGCCGTTGTACTGGTACATGAAGATCCAGCTCACGGGCGTGACGTCCATCATTGCCTGGACCTGGCGCTTGACCGAGTCGAGGGTGCCGGCGAAGAGGAGGCCGTGCTCCAGCTGCTGTTCGGGGGTCATGATCTCGCCGCCCGGCGGACGCAAGGCTTCGGCGAAGCCGAAGGGGGCGAACCAGGCGCCGCCCGCGAACGCGGCCGAGTGACGCCAGAGCTCCATCGCCTCCTCGTCCGTGTCG
>JAPPBK010000124.1 GCA_026705105.1 Chloroflexota bacterium
CGCTGGGCATCGACGACGGTTCGGAGCAACCGCTGGGGCCGCCGCATGAACAGGTTAACTCGCAGGACAGGATGCCGTCCCAGCTAATCCCGTTGTGCTTGCTGCAGTCGACTGCGATCGCCCACGACATCACGGTCAGCACCGTCACCTTGTACCGCGATCTCAACGCCTCGAGGCACTCGGCCGAGCCCGGCCAACAGTTCATCCGATGCCAGACCTGGTTCAGCTCGTCGCGTTCGCCCGGGTCGAGCCTGAGCTGCGGATGCGCCTCCATCACTTCGTCCAGCACGCGCCGATGCAACTGATCGGCATTGAGCCAGGGCAGGTCGCCGCGGCGCACGAGCTGCAACCGCTTGAACATGGTGAAGCGCCACATGTTGGTGAACGCCGCCGCGTCCAGCTCCACGCCCTGCGCTTCGGCGATCGCCGAGACCTCGCCCTTGATCGTGTGGTGCCAGTCGAAAATCGTTCCGCCGACATCCCAGGCCAGCGCCTTGACGTTGCTCAGATCGGTCATGTCCTACTCCAGTTCCGCTTCATCAATCGCTCAGGAAGTCGAGGCTAGCCGCTCTCGCACCCTGGGCAGAATCTCACGCGCGACGCGCACGGTGTAGCCGTCCTCCGAGTCGTCGGGCGCAGGCGGATTCGGGATCGGATGCAGCACCACATGCTCAAACTCGATCCCGTACGATGCCGCTTCGGTCAGCACGCCAACGATCTGCCCCGCGACATCATCCGCCGCGCCGCGAACACAGAACGTATCCGCGTGTGACTCGGACAGAAAATCGACCGCTCGCCCTGCCTTGAGCAGATCCGGATCGTGGTGGAAGTCCGGCCAGACGCCGCGTTCGTGCTTGAGCACCTCAGGATCGGGACCATCCCAGCCCAGACCCGGCGGTTCGAACAGCATTGGCGAGTACTCGTAGTAGCCCGCCGCCATCGCCTTGCCCATCAGTAGGGCCTCGCCCGGATCATCGACCAGCACCGTATGGAAGATGATCCCCAGCGGAATCGACAGCGGATCACGCCCGGCATTCTCCGCGCCGCGCCTGATCTTCGCGACCGTGTCCGAGATCGTCGCCTGGTGCGTCCCTACGCGCATGAACACGCCGTCCGCGACGCGGCCACCCATCTCCAGCGTGCGCGGTCCGCCTGCCGTCAGCCAGACCGGCACCGGTCGGTGGAACGGCAGGTATGACGGCCGCTCCGCCCCGACCTCGACTCGCTCACCGGCCAACAGCGACCGCATCAGAACGATCGCCTCTTCCATTTCGGCGACGCGCGCGGGCCGCAGGCCGCTAAGCCGAACCGCGGTATCGCCCGCGCCGAACCCGAGCGCCACGCGACCCGGAGCCAGCTCCCCCACCGTCGCAATCGACGACGCGGTCACCGAGGGATGCCTCGTTACCGGATTGACCAGCAGCGTGCCCAGTCGAATCGACTCCGTCGCCTGCGCCGCTGCGGCCAGCAGCACGTACGTATCGCGGCGCCGCAGCTGCGAGTCCGGCAGCCAGACGCAGTCCCAACCCAAGGCCTCAATGCGGGCGGCATCCGATGCGAATCGCGCAACCGACTCGGCGTCCTGCCGGTTGATGCCGAACTTCGGTATGCGCACTTCCCGCTACACCGAGGTCAGCACCTGGCCTGAGGTCACACCGGTCGGCTCCCCGTCGCGCATCGTGATGCCGCCATTGACGATCGACATGTGGTAACCCTTCGCCTTCTGCACCAGGCGGCGCTGCCCGGCGGGCAGGTCGTGCTCGACCGTGGGACGCTCGGGTCCGACCGTGTCCAGGTCGAAGAGGATCAGGTCGGCCTTGTAGCCGCGACGCAGCAGGCCGCGATCTGGCAACTCCCACGCCGTCGCCATGTACCAGGTGAGGTACTTGACGCCCTGTTCGAGCGTGACCTCGCCCGAGTTGCGCACCCAGTGCGCCAGCACGTGGGTCTGCAGCGACGAGTCCATGATCTGCGACACGTGCGCGCCGCCGTCCGAGAACGTGACCAGCGAACGCGGCTCACGCATGATCTCCAGCACCGTGTCCTGGTGTTCGTTGGCCAACGGCACCATGTAGAGCGTGTCCAGCTCCTGCTCGACGCCCACGTCGATCATCGTCTTGACCGGGTCTTCCTCGCGCTCGCGCGCGACCTCGCCCAGCCGACGGTTCGGCGTGCCGTCCACGTGATCGAGGATGAAGACCCAATCCCAGTCCGACGGCTTGCGCGCCTGCGCCGGCATCACCTTCGAGAAGTCCTCTTCCTCGGTGTTGGCGATGTGCACCAGTTGCTCCACGACCTCCGGGTCGCGCAGCAGCTTGAGCTGCTCGTCCAGCGGCAGCTTGCGGATGTCGCGCCACATCGAGAGCCGGTCGAAC
>JAPPBK010000465.1 GCA_026705105.1 Chloroflexota bacterium
ACCCAGTGGTTCGAGCGCGACGAGATCCTCGCACGCTACGGGGACAAGGAGTCCTACCTCAGCCGCGTCAGAACCGACGCCGAGGCACTGGCGCAGGACAACCTCATCCTCGCGGACGACATCGACCTCGTCGTCGCCAACTGCGCCGACCGCTGGGACGTCGCGGTGCGTTAGGACCAGCCAAGTCCCTGCTTCACGCGGGGACTGGATTGATGCCCGGACAGGCAGACCTCACACCGACACAACCCCCGACTCCACCAGCGCCTCAACCTCTGAAGGCGCAAGCCCCAACTCCTCGGCCAGCACCTCAGCGGTGTGCTCGCCCAGCAGCGGGGCGCGCCGATGCACGGCCGGGCTCTCGCTGAGCCGGATTGGGCAGCCGAGCAATGTCATCGGACCGCGCGTCGGATGCTCGATGTCAATCAGCATGCCGCGCTCCTTGAGATGCTCGTTGGTGAAAATCTCGCCGGAATCCAGCACCGGACCTGATGGGACGCCGGCGGCGCGCATTGTCTCCATGACCTCAAATTTGGTCCGCTCGCGGGTCCACGACTCGATTGCCTGGCGGACTTCCTCGCCGTCGGTGCGGGTGATACCGCCCGCCCCGTTGGAAGGGATCAGGTCGGAGCGGCCGATCGTGTTCATCAGCGCCTCGCGCATCCGCGCGCTGGCGACGACGATCCAGACCCAATCCGAGCGTCCGCCCGGTTTGCAGGGGAAGAGTCCGGTCGGCGCGGTCTGTCCGTCGCCGTAGGGCGGCGCGGGGTCGCCCGATGCCTCGCGTCGCGTCATCGGCACCCGGGTGTAGTTGGTGACCGCCTCCTGCATCGACAGCTCGACCTTCTGCCCCACGCCGTCGCGCTGCCGCTGCCAGAGGGCGGCCAGCATCCCAATTGCGGCCTGCACGCCGGTGCCGGTGTCGCCCACGGTCGGTCCGGGCTTGAGCGGCAGCGTGTCACTGGTTCCCGTGATCGCCATCGCGCCGCCGGCCGCTTGCGCGACCATGTCGAACGACTTCGTCGGCGCCCAGGGACCGGTCGTGCCGAATCCTTTGACCGTGCAGTAGATCAGAGTCTGGTGAATCTCCTTGAGCGTCTCGTAGCCCAGGCCCAGCCGCTCCATCGTGCCCAGGGTGAAGTTCTCGACCACGATGTCGAACTTCGGCACCAGCTCGAGGAAGATCTCGCGACCCTCGTCCGACTTTAGATCCAGGGTCAGGGAGCGCTTGTTGTTGTTCAGGGTGATGAAGTAGGTCGAGTCGTTGCCGCTCGCCGCGCCCAGTCGCCGCCCCGGCTCGCCCCGTCCGGGCGGCTCAATCTTGACAATCTGAGCCCCCAGCCAACCCAGCGCCTGTGTCGAAGACGTGCCCGCCTCATACTGCGTCAGGTCCAAAATCCGAACATCCGAAAGCGCCAAGGCCATGCCAATCCCCTCTCAAGTCATGGAGAGAGGATAGACAGTCGCGCCGCTGCTACTTGCGCGCTAGCGTCGAACGCCCTTGAGCCGAACCGCGGGTAGGCGCTTGAGCCGCTGATTCACAGGATCGACCTCAATGCCGACGGATTCAAGAGCGGTCACCCCCAGGAGCGGCTCGGCGTCGTCGTCGCCGAAGATCACCGTTCCTCCCACGGCCTCACCCATGAACTCGATCTCGGCCACGCCAACGTCGACCCTCAGGGGCGAGCCGTCTGCAAGCTCGTATGAACGCCCTCCAACGGCAGGAATACCAATTGAATCGAGCCACTTTCGCGGTACGAGCGAGTCGGTTGCGCCTGTATCGACAAGGAACAAACCGCTCCATTCACGATCGCGCTCAATCGGGTTGCGAATCGTCACGGTGACTTGTACGACTCCCATTGGCGGTCTCCTGTCAGCCGGTTCTGGCTTCGATGGTACCCGCTTGATCGTCATGTCACTAAGACCCCCGCCTCGACCAGTTCCTCCGAGCGGTCGCCTAGCACCTCCGACGCGGCCGAGCCGGGAAGCATCGCCGGACGGCCGATGGTCGCCGGCGTCCGGCCCATGCGGATCGAGGGCCCGTTGGTCCGCACCCGGCCGCGGCCCTCATGCTCCCGGGTGACGGAGTAGCCGAGACGGACGGCGCGCTCGTCGGTCATCGCGTCCTCAATCGTGCCGACCGGGGCCGCGCCGATGCCGAGCGACGTGAGCTGTGCGACCCACTCGGTAACGGTCCGAGTCCTGAACTCGTCCTCGGAGGGAATCTGATCTGCCTGGTCCGGAAGCGCGCCGACGAATAGCCAGCCGTCCGAGGCTTCGTAGAGGCGATGGGTTGGGCCCTCTCCAAGCGCGCTCTGGCCCGCCGGCTCGTCCCAGCGCTTGCCCTCGTAGCCGTGCAGCATGTTGGACTGCAGCGTGCTCGCGGTTCGCGCGAGCGCGGTGAAGACCTGCTGACCCTCGCCGGTGCGCAACCGGTGGTAGAGCGCCATCCCGACCGCGAACGCGCCGTTGATGCCGGTGCCGTAGTCGTTGATCGCGAACGGCTGGAGCGTCGGCACGGTGTCTCCGTAACGCGTCAGCATCCCGCTCGCCGACTGCGCCAGTTGCTCCCAGCCTGCGCGATGCGCCCAGGGGCCGATCTCGCCAAAGGCGTTCAGCGAGGCGTAAACCACGTCAGGGTTGATCTGTTTGACCGACTCGTATTCGACGCCGAGCCCGCCGACTTTGCCCAGACGGTAGTTCTGGACCACGACATCGACGTCAGCGGCAAGCTCCATGAACAGTTCGCGGCCCTCCTCGCGCTTGAGGTCGAGCAGGACCGAGCGTTTGCCGCGATTGATGTCCTCGTGCAGCAGGATGCCGTTCTCGCGGAACGGGTTGTCGATCTTGACCACGTCGGCGCCGAACTCGGCCAGCGTGCGACCGCAGGTCGGACCGGCGAGGATGATGCAGAGGTCGAGCGCGGTCATGCCCTCGAGCGCTTGCGAGAGCCGGTTGCCCGGCGCCCGCATTGCCGCGGGGACTGTCGACTGCAACTCCGACAGAATGTCGTGCCGGTCGGCGTCGAGCGCCTTGCGCGGACCGCGAATCTCGCCCGGCGTCTTCGACATCCGCACCTGAATGCCGGGCTGGAGCATGGGCCCGATCTCGGGATCGTCCAGTTCGACGATGATCTCCGCCTCGCGCGCGTGCGGTTCCAGCAGCCACTCGGCCGAGTCAAGCGCGCGTACGGTTGGCGGGCCGGCCTCGTTGATCAGGTCCTCCCACTCCTGCGCCGTACGCGTGAGGAAGATGTTGGTGAGTTGTGCGCGGGCGACATCGGCGAGCGAGAAGTCCTGGCGGATCTCCGCGGCCTTCGACCAGGGCTCGTCCAGCCAGTGAGGCACGCCGGCGGCGACGCAGAACTGGCGGATGAAGTGCGAATAAGCGGCGTGGAAGAAGACCCAACGTCCGTCCTTGCACTCGTACGGCCCGACCCAGGGCACAGGACCGCCGGGCGCATCGCGGTCAAGGAACCTGAGACCGCGGATGCCGATCGCCTGGTACATACTGTCGTGGAGCGAGGCCTCGATCCGCTGGCCGAACCCGTCACGCTCGCGGGCTACCAGGGACATTGCCACTCCCGCGCAGCCGACAAACGCGGCGTACGACGATGCAATCGGCACGGCCGTGTAGACCGGCGACGGATACTGCCGCTCCAGCGAACCGCTGTAGGTCCCGACGCCGGCCGACACTACGCCTTCCCAGCCGGGGACGCCGGTCCGATCATCGTCGGATGCAAATCCAGGCATCGACAGGTAGATCAGCCGATCGTTGTTGGCTGTCGATTCTTCACCGCCCAGGCCGAGCCGGTCCATCACACCCGGTCGGAAGTTCTCGATCACGACATCGGCCGTGGCGATCAGCTCCTGCGCGGTGCGCCGGTCGCCGGTGGTCTTGAGATCCAGCGAGATGCGCCGCTTGCCGCGATTCCAGACAGCATTGGCCGGCGTATCCCACATCGGGCCGGACGGCGGGTCAACGCGGATCACGTCCGCGCCGTTGTCGGCCAGCATCATCCCGGCCAGCGGGCCGGCCATGTATTGTCCGAAATCGATTACGCGCAGTCCATCAAGAGCGCCCATTTCGGCCTCCCCAGTCAGTGTTCTAAGTGTTCGTAGAGGCTAGCGGCTAGGATTGGCGGTTCAGCGCATTGGCGACGGCCACATCGATCGACGCCTGAAACTCCGCGACCGATCCATTGTTGTGCAGGACGAGATCGGCCATGGGCGCGCGCTCCGTCCACGGCGTTGCGGAGGCCATCCGTTGCTCGGCTTCCTCGCGGGTCAGGCTGTTGCGAGCCATCAAGCGATCGATCGCTCGCTCGTCTTCGGCGGCGACCAGCCAACCTGCGTCGCAGATCTCCATGTATGGACCTTCGAACAGCCGCACCGCTTCAAACACGGCGATTGGAGCCGGATCGTCCTTCAGTTCTCGAAGCACGCGCATGAACTCACCCTCAATGTCGCCAATGGCGGACCGAAGGTCGGCCAACAGGTCGGGCTGGCCGAAGACGATGTCGCCCAGCGCCTTGCGGTCGATGTAGCCGTCGGCGCCAACAACCTGTTCGCCAAACCGCGCCACGATCCGGTCGAAGGCCGGCTTGCCCGGCTCATACATCGTGTGGACATGCCGGTCGGCGTCAATGTGCCTGGCGCCGTGAAAGTTGAGCAGGTGCCGGCAGAGCACCGACTTGCCCGAAGCGATGGATCCGGTGACGCCGAGCAGGAAGGCCATTGACAAAGGTTAGGCCAGAACAGGGAATAGGCTGCCTCGTATGGCTGAGACAGCATCACAACCTGGCCCGGCGGGTGGAATGGCAGCGTTGCAGGTGGCCCAATCGCATCTGTCGACACTGTTGACGGCGACTGACACTTTGGACAGCAAGGCCAGCCTGATGATTGCTGTCAACGTTGCCTTGTTCGGCGTCTTCTTCGGTGCGCTGATCTCGGCCACTGATCCCACTCCCTGGATTGCGGTATCTGCGCCAGCAGCAGTGTTTGCGCTGGCGCTGGCTGCCGGCGGATTGACACTCCGACCTCGGGAGATGAGCCAGTTCGTCTCGCCGACAGATCTGTTGACACACATGACCGGCGCATTTGGGAACGACGCTCTGGCTTGGAGCTACGTGACGAGTATTGGAGAGGCATGCGTTGCAGTCACCGAAGTGATAGAGGAGAAAGTTGTTGGGCTGGCCGTGATTGCAACGTTGACCCTGTGTCAGATTGTTGCAGCAGCGGTTTCAGCTGCGGTCTGGATCCCGTGATGGAATCCGTCCCCATAGCCCAGACCGATACGGAGCAGGCGGGAGCGTCGGAGGTCGGCCGTCCACCGGCTCTGAAGCTCTAGCGGCGGATTGACGGCGCGATCGCCGATCTCCGCCATTGTTAGAGCGACCCAACAGAAAGAGCTTGACTGCGCGCAGAGCCTCTGCAACGGCGTAACTCATCGTGACACTCCATTGCCTCCTCTTGATAGCGAAGGTGGCTCCTTCTTGACCGGTCCGGGCGGCAAAGGCCTGGGAGCCTCTGCAACGCCAGGGGCTGGCGTCGAGCCCAACGTGGTCGAGGCTTCACCTAGCATTCTCCTGTCAAGTGGATCTTACTCCTTTACAGACAGGCGCTCCATGCCCACTCGCTGCCAATGGCCTGGCGACGACCGCGACGAGATCGCTTATCACGATCTTGAGTGGGGCGTGCCGACCGTCGACGAATCAACGCTGTTCGAAGCAATCACGCTCGAGGGCGCGCAGGCGGGGCTCTCCTGGCACACGATTCTCATGCGGCGTGACGGTTACCGACGCGCGTTCCTCGATTGGATCGTCGAGGCGGTAGCCGCGATTGATGAACCCGGCGTCGACGCACTCGTGCAGGACACGGGCATCATCCGACATCGCGGCAAGATTGAGGCGACGATTGCCAATGCCCGCGCAATCCTGTTGTTGCGCGAACAGGGCATGTCGCTCGCCGATGTCGTCTGGGCATACGCAGAGTCCGGCAACGAACCGAACCTGGAGTTGCAGTCCCAGACCGACGCATCGCGCGCCATGTCGCGGGAGCTCAAGCGTCGCGGCTTTCGCTTTGTCGGGCCGACCACGTGCTACGCCTTCATGCAGGCGGTGGGCATCGTCAATGATCACGCCGGTTACTGTTTCCGCTTTGGGGAGATTGCGGCGATGCGCGATACGCTGCTCAGCGAACGGAGCAATACATGACCTTCCAACACTTGCGAGTCGATGTGACCGACCGGATCGGCACGATCACGCTGGATCGGCCCGAGAAGCTCAACGCGCTGTCACGCGACCTGCACAACGAGATGGTCGCCGCCGCCAATCAGCTCCAGGCCGACGACGACGTGCGAGTCGTGATCGTCACCGGCGCGGGTCGCGGCTTCTGTTCGGGCGCAGACCTCACCGCTCGACCGCGCGACGCTGCGCCGGACACGCAGAACGACCGTATGGACGAGTACGGCTGGGTTGGACACCAGGCGCTGGCCTTCGGTCAGCTCGACAAGCCGACCATCGCCGCGGTCAACGGCGTCGCCGCCGGCGCCGGCATGAGCCTGGCCCTGTCGTGCGATCTGCGCGTCGGATCCGAGAAGGCGCGATTCAAGGTCGTCTTCCTCGAGCGCTCGCTCAGTCCCGACGCCGGCATGACCTGGTTCCTGCCCCGTGTCGTGGGATATCCCAAAGCGGTTGAGCTGGTCCAGACCAGCCGCTTCGTGGAGTCGGACGAGGCGTTGCAGATTGGCCTGCTCAACCAGCGGGTGCCGCACGAGGAGTTGATGAACGCAGCACGCGCGCTGGCGTCGGAGATCGCCTTCTGGCCGCCACTGGCGTCACGGGCGGCCAAGCGCGTGATGCAGCGCAATCTCAACGCCACGCTGGATGAAGCGCTGCGGAACGAAATCACCGCGATCTCCCACGCAACACGGTCCGAGCACGATGTGCGAGAGGCGCAGGCGTCCTTCATCGAGAAGCGGTCGCCCGTCTTCACTGGCGAGTAGGCGGAACGATCGTGTCCGATGTCACGGTGCGCGAGGCTGTTCCGGAGGATGCGCAGAGCATTCTCGACTTCATCATTGGGCTGGCCGAGTTCGAGCACGAGCCGCGCTCCACGGTCAAAGCGACCGTCGAGACCATCCGACGCGACGGTTTTGGGCCGAATCGCGGCTTCGAGACCCTGATCGCCGAGCGAGACGGTCAACCGGTCGGGATGGCCCTGTTCTTCCCCCACTACTCAACTTGGTTGGGGACGCCTTCGCTGTACCTGGAGGACCTATTCGTCGCACCCGAGGCGCGGGGTACGGGCGCGGGCTTCGCGCTGATGCGGGAACTCGCGCGGATCGCCGAGGCGCGCGGTTGGAATCGGCTCGATCTCTCGGTGCTCGACTGGAATCCGGCCCGCGAGTTCTACCACCGCCTGGGCATGACCGACGAGTCGGAATGGCTGCTGTACCGGCTGGACGGGGACGGCGTCGCCGCGCTGGCCCGGATGCAGGCCGATGGCTGAGCTGAAGGTCTACGGCGCGCCCTGGTGCCCTGACTGCCGACGCTCGAAGGCCTTCCTCAGCGAGCACCGGATTGACTACGACTGGATCGACATCGACCAGGACTCCAACGCGCTCGCCACCGTCGAAGCGTTGCAGAACGGCGGGCGCTCGATACCCACGATCATCCTGTCCGACGGCGGAATGCTGATCGAGCCCAGCGACGAAGAACTGGCTCGGGCGCTCGGCATTCAGGTGCGACCCCAGCGGGAGTTTTACGACCTTGCCATCATCGGCGGCGGGCCAGCCGGACTGGCCGCGTCGATCTATGCCGCCCGCGAGGGCATCGACACGGTCGTGGTCGAGCGCTCCGCACTTGGGGGACAGGCCGGACTGACGAACCGAATCGACAACTACCCGGGATTCCCCGACGGCGTCGACGGCGACGATTTGACGGCTCGATTTGTCGCCCAGGCGCGGCGCTTCGGCGTGGAGCTGCTGTCGGCCGTCGGCGCAGTGGAGCTTACCGCGCCCTCGGATGTCGAGGTCACGCTATCCAGCGGCGATCGCGTCGCCGCGCACGCCGCGATCCTGACGCCGGGCAGCACTTACCGCCGACTCGACGTGCCCGGCGAGCAGGAGCTGATCGGCTCCTCGGTGCACTTCTGCTCGACCTGTGACGGACCGTTCTACGCGGGCGCAGCGCAGCTCGCCGTGATCGGCGGCGGCAACTCGGCGCTCGAAGAGGGCCTGTACCTGACCCAGTTCGCCGACCGGGTGCATATCATCCATCGCGGCGACGATCTCTCCGGGTCGCCCGTACTGCAGGACAAGGTCCGTTCGCATCCCAGGATTCAGCTCTCGCTCAACACCAGCGTCCAGTCGATGGAGGGCGAGTCGAAGCTCTCCACGCTCACGCTCCGGTCCAACGGCGACACAACTCAGACCTCGCCCGACGGCGTCTTCGTCTTCATCGGGCTGCAGTCCAACACGGGGTTCCTCGAAGGAGTCGTCGATCTCGACGAGCGCGGCTTCATTCGGACCGACCAACGCTTCCAGACCAGCATCCCCGCCGTCTATGCCGCCGGGGACGCCCGCGCCGGCTCGACCAAGCAACTCGGCGCCGCGGTGGGAGAGGGCATCACCGCCCTGATGATGGCCCGCGAGTATCTGCGCGCCCACCAACACATCCGCGCGCCATCGGTCGAGATGGACTAGCGACCAGGAGCTCCCCCTCGGGGGGACTTAGTTCACCCGCTTGTCGACGCCTTCCCAGTAGGCCTCTCGGAGTTCGAACTTCTTGAGCTTGCCGGTGGCGGTTCGGGGGAGGGTTTCGACAAACTCGACGTTGCGAGGAATCTTGAAGCCGGCCATGTTCGAGCGGCAGTGAGCGACGATGTCGTCTCGGGTCACGGCGTGACCCTCGCGGGGGACGATCAACGCGAGCGGCGTCTCTCCCCATTGCTCGGAGGGAATGCCGATCACCGCGGCCTCCAGCACGGCGGGGTGGTCGTAGAGCACGTCCTCGACCTCGATCGAGGAGATGTTCTCGCCGCCCGAGATGATCACGTCCTTGGCCCGGTCGACGATGTTGATGTAGCCCTCAGCGTTGACCGTGGCCATGTCTCCGGTGTGGAACCAACCGTCGACGATGACCTTGTCGGTCTCCTCCTGCTGTTCCCAGTAGCCGCGAAGGACGACGTTGGAGCGGGCGACCACTTCGCCGACCTCTTCGTCATCCCAGGCAACCTCGCGGCCGGAGTCGCGCACGACCTTGACCTCGACGCCGATCACGTCGTGTCCGGCGCGCACCTTGGTCCCGAAGTAGCCGTCCTCGTCCGCATTGAGGAACGGGGCAACCTCGGACACCGTGAGGATCGGCGAGGTCTCGGTCAGGCCGTAGATCTGGATGAACTCCCAGCCCAGTTCCTTCTCAAGGCGCTCGATGAACGACTGCGGCGGCGGCGCGCCGGCGACCGTGAATCGCGGCGTGACGGTGATCTCGTACTCGTCCTTGCGCTCGAACTCAAGGATTCGGGCCAGCACTGCCGGCGCCATGCAGGCGAAGCTGCAGTTCTCGTCCTGGATCACCTGGTAGATGTCGGCCGCCTCGGGCGCGCGCAACACCACGTGCTTGCCGCCCATCGCGGTGATCGCGTAGGGGCCGCCCCAGCCGTTGGCGTGGAACATCGGCAGTGTCCACATCTCGGCGTCGTCCTGCGAGATGCGCAGGTGGGCGATGAAGTTGTAGGCGTTGATGTAGGCGTTGCGGTGCGTGATCATCACGCCTTTGGGCCGCGCCGTGGTGCCCGAGGTGTAGTTGATCGAGAGCAGATCGGTCTCGTCCAGGCCCGGGTCGGGAGGCAACTCGGTTGGCTGGTTCGCGATCCAGTCTTCGTAGTTGGTCCAACCGGTCACGATCTCGGCGTCGCCGTAGGGGATCGCGATGAAGTGCTCAACTGTGTCGATGCCGGACCGTACTTCGTCGACCAGGTGCAGGAACTCGGCGTCGACCAGCGCGACCTTCGAGCCTGAGTGTTCGAGCATGTACTCGAAGTCGGACGGCACCAGCCGGTAGTTCATCGGCACAATCACGGCGCCAATGGCGGCGGTTGCGTAGAACGTCTCGAGAAACTGGTGCGAGTTGGGCGCGATGATCGCGACGCGGTCGCCCTTGCCGATACCGGCGTCGAGCAGGGCGTGCGCCTGCTGATTGACTCGCGCATTGAACTCCGACCAGGTGAAGCGCTTGTCGCCGTCGACGACCGCCTCCGACGGCCCGTACAGCTTCGACGCGCGGCGCAGGAAATCGTTGACCAGCAGCGGAACTTCCATCTTCGTCTCCCTCAGTCACATCGCGGCGCACGGACTCGGCGCCGCGACGCATCACGGATTCGGGAACATTATTGCACCCAGCCGACGCTCTACCGCGCTGCTACTCCGCAGGGAACTCCGAAACTGGGAACACATCATTGACGATCGAGAGCTCGTCGCCGTCCGGGCAGAACGGCAGCACGGTCCGTCTCCAATCGGGATTAGGGATGTGCAACTGCAGCTCGCCGTCGAACCAGATTTCCGCCTCTAGCTCGTAGCGGTGGTGACGACTGATCTCGACTCCCTCATGGGGCAGCTCGAAGTGGATCGGGAATCGGCCAAGGTCTTCGAATCTACCCTCGACTACCAGGACGCGTTCCGACGGCTCAGACACATCCCAGAGCCTGATCTCCAGGACAGCGTCGTCGGGCAGATCGCCGTCCCAGAAGCCCGAGTGAATCCGACCGGGCAGCGGCTCGACGCACTGATCGAACGGATTGACGGAGATCACGCGCACGTCGCTGTTGCGCGGATTCCCTCCGGTGATCACGGGATGCACGGTGTCGTTGATGTAGAGCAGCTCGCCGTCCGCCTCGACGCGGGCGCTGAGCGTGTACTCGTTGCGGCTATCGATCTCGCTTCCGTCGAACTCGATGCGGAACCTGAGCGGTAGACGCCCGGCGTCGACGATCACGTCGCGACCCAGTTCGATCGCCGAGGCATCGGCCAGCGACGTGTCCCGCAGCGTCACGGTGACCGTTGCGCCCGCCGGCAGCTCGACATCGCGGTGAAACCGGACCTCGCCGCTCACCGAGTCGCTCGAGGCGCAGCTCGCCATCGCAGACAGCGCCGCAACGAGAACTAGAGCCGCAGTCGCAGTCCTGAACAGCCGCCGCATGGCCCGTCCCCTCTCAGTCCCCGCCGTTACGTCCATTAGATAGCATCGAGACGGTCGGATGTGCGCATCAGCAGGGAGGGCAGGATGGAGATTGTCATTGGCTTGATCATCGGCCTGGTATTGGCCGCGGCGGTCTACCTCACCGGTCGACGCGAGATAGATCGCGCGAGGGCCGACATCTCTGAGTTGCGAACTCAGTTGGCCGACACAGCAGAGGCTGCTCGGCAGCTTGAAGTCGACCTGGCCAGTGCCGTGAGTGAACGTCAAGCAAGAATTCGCGAAGCCGACACGCTGCGTGCCGAACGGGAAGAGGCGACCAACACTGCCAAACAGCGAGATCGTGAACTCTCTCAAGCGAACGCCCAGCTATCGAGGATCGAAGCAGATCACGCTGCTCGCATGGATGAGATGAACACGTTTCGCTCTGAACTCGAAGAACGGTTCAAGGGCATCGCCTCCAGCGTTACCCAATCCACCCGCGAGGACTTCATCAAGGAGTTCCGCATCCTGACGAAACAACAATCGGAGGCTAGCCAGCAGGCGGTCGGCAATCTGGTCACACCGGTTCGTGAGCGGCTCGCCGAACTCCAGAAGTACGTTGACGAATCCGACAAGAAACGAGCAACCGACTACGCACAGGTCTCCGGCGGCGTCGAGCGCCTACTTGAGGAGACGAGCGGGTTGCGCCGGATTCTCCATAGCCCTGGAAAGCGAGGCGAGTGGGGAGAGCAGCACCTGCGCAACGTGATGCAGGCTGCGGGTATGACTGACCATGTCGATTTTGTCGAGCAACGACAGTTCGCTTCGGAGGGTGGATCGGCTCAACCAGACGTTGTGGTCCACATTCCCGGCGGCGTACAAGTCGTGGTCGATGCCAAGACACCGTTCGAATCCTATGACGCTGCTATGAAGACCGATGACGAGGACGAGCGCTCACGCCTCTTCACGAACCATGCCCGGGACCTGCTCGGTCACGCCCGGACGCTGAAGGGCCGTGATTACTCGAAGTGGGTCAATGGTTCGCCCGATTTCGTGGTCATGTACGTCCCCACCGATCCGATGCTGGATGTCGCAATCGAGGCCAACAGCGGGGTCTGGCAGGAGGCATGGGATCGCCACAGGGTCCTGATCGCGACTCCTGGCCTCTTGATCGCGCTTTTGCGCACTGTCGCACTCGCCTGGCAACAGCAGGCAATTCAACAGAATGCTCAGGACATCGCCGCCTCCGCTCGCGAACTGTACGACCGGCTTGGCACCTACACGACTCACATCATCCGCATGGGGAATCAGCTCAGCTCGGTGGTGGACACCTACAACAGGTCGGTTGGTTCGTTTCAGTCGCGGGTCCTGCCCGAGGCTCGGCGAATCGAAGAACTCAGCGAGATTGAAGAATCTCGGCGCTTTGAGGAACCAGACACCTTGCTGGCGGACATCCGCGAGTTGCGGGCTCCAGAAGCTCACGAGCCGAAGCTTGAGGCACTTGAAGCGGGCGATTGAAGTCGCATTCCCGAGGCGAAAGGGGGTTGAGTCCTGAGTTCCCCTAGCCAACACACCCGCTGAGGAAGTTGTTGATCCGACTGGTGGCGTCCATCCCGGCAGGGGTGGGGAAGCCGTCGAACCCGTGCGGGGCCTCGGGGAAGACATGCAGTTCGGTCTCGTGACCGGCCGCCTGCCAGCGGGCGGCCATGAACAGCGAGTCGTCGAGCAGCGGATCGAGCGTGCCCACCGTGAAGATCGCGGGCGGCATGTCCGACAGGTCGGCGAGTAGCGGTGTCACGTCGGGATGGCTGCGCAGTTCGGGCTCCTCCGGCGTGACGTAGTGGTCGATGAACCACTCGATGATCGGCGTCGAGAGGATCAGGTTGCGCTCGCCCCACAGCTTGGCCGAGGGCGACGGCCGCAGGTCATAGACGCCGTACGTCAGCGCCGCGCCCTGGAAGCCGGTGTAGCCGTGGTTGTCGCGCATCCGCAGCAGCGTCGTCGCCGAGAGATGACCACCGGCCGACTCACCGCCGATCGTGAACACGTCGGTGCCGAACTCCGCCTGCCCGTTTTCGACTAGCCAGACCGCCGCCGCTTCGCAGTCCTCGTTGGGACCGGGATAGGGATGCTCGGGCGAGAGCCGGTAGCCGACCGAGACGACCGCCTGCTGCGTCACCTGGGCGCGCGACCAGAGCCGTTCATCCTGCGCATCGTGCGAGCCGATCACCCAGCCGCCGCCGTGGATGTGCAGGTAGACGCCGCGCACGACCGGCGGAATGAATACGCGCACGGGAATCTCGCCGGCCGGACCAGGGATGCTGCGCTCCTGCGCGATGTCGTCCAGACGCGCCGGCGGCGGTCCCAATGGGCCGCCCTGGGCCAGTTGGTCGCGCAGCTCCTGCGGTTCCATTTCGTGCCAGGGGTTGCCCTGCGCCGAGGCTTCCTCGATCATCACATTCAGCGCCTGCGTCTGCGGATCTGGCTTCATGGTCTCGCCCTTCCGGTCGTCGGATACGATTCAATTGTTTGCCGAGTATAGAAACTGGAGCCTCCCGTGCCCCTCTCCGGCCCCGCCCAGCCCGCCTTCGAGACCGCCTGCGAACTGATCGAGCGCATTCTCGCCGCCGCCGACGGACTATCCGCGGATCAGCTCGATGCCGCGCCCTGGGACGAGTCGTCGGCGATGTTCGTCCTCGCCACGCACGCGATCTCGGCGACCGAGTGGAACTTTGTGCAGGTGCTTGCGGGGCTTGAGGTCGATCGCAGCCGCCAGGCCGAGTTCGACTCACGCGCGGCGTCTGTCAGCGATCCACAGGGTGTGCTCGCCGAACGCTGGGGCGGCGCACGGGCCGCGATCGAGTCGGCGCTGGCAGGACTTGCGGACGACGCCTGGGAGAGTCCGCACTACCACATGTTCATGGACAAGAACCTGAGCGGTCACGAGCTGGTCTGCCGGGCCCTTGCCCACACCGCCGAACACGTCGGCCACGCCGAGATGACCCGCCAGTGGCTGGACGCGCAGGCTTGATTCCGATCATCTCTCTGCTTCATGCAGGGACCCGCTTGGCCTCGCCTATCCTGTCCGCGTTGCGCCAATCGGCGCACTGACGCCTAAGCACCACACACCGACAGAGGAGTGAACCATGCCACCAACCCCGGAAACCCAGGGACTGCTCGCCATGCTCGAAGAGGCTGGGGGGCCGGACATTTCAGAACAGACGCCGGAGGAGGCGCGAGCGGCGATCGCCAACTTCGCCGCGATGCAGGCCGGCGCGCCTGAGCCTGCGCGGGTCGAGGACCGCAACGTGCCCGGTCCCGCCGGCGATATCCCTGTCCGCGTCTACGCCTCCGCGGGCGCCAATCTGCCGGTCGTGATGTACTTCCACGGCGGCGGCTGGGTGTTGGGCGACATCGACTCGCACGACGGCACCTGCAAGCAGCTCCTGGCCGAGCTGGGCGAGGCCGTAGTCGTCTCCGTTCACTACCGGCTCGCGCCCGAGGACAAGTATCCGGCGGCGGCCGAGGACTGCTACGCCGCGACCAGGTGGGTCGCCGAGAACGCCTCCGAGATCGGCGGCGACGGCGCGCGGCTTGCCGTGTGCGGCGACTCCGCCGGCGGCAACCTTTCGGCTGTGGTCTCGCAGATGGCCCGCGACCGGGGCGGCCCGGCGATTGCCGCGCAGGTGCTGCATGTTCCGGTCACCGACCACAACTACAGCTACCCGTCCTACACCGAGAACGCCGAGGGGATGCTGCTCACCCGCGCCTCGATGGTCTGGTTCTGGGACCACTATCTGAACAGCGACGCCGACGGCCAGGAGGCGTACGCCTCGCCGCTCAAGGCTGCCGACCTCTCCGGTCTGCCGCCCGCGCTGGTGCAGACGGCCGAGTACGACCCGCTGCGCGACGAGGGCGAGGCTTACGGCGCCGCGCTCGAGGCGGCCGGCACCGAGGTCAGCGTGCATCGCTACGACGGCGTCGTCCACGATCCGTTCATGATGTTCGCCGTCATCCCCACCGGCGTCGAGTGCCTCAAGGAAGCCGCCGCCTTCATCAACGCGCGGATCTAACGAGGTCCGCTTTCCACCGCTACGCGGAGGGAAATGCCAAAGGCCGATCTCCTCTCCCCCCGCTCCGCGGGGGGAGATGCCGAAGGCAGAGGG
>JAPPBK010000298.1 GCA_026705105.1 Chloroflexota bacterium
CGCGGTGTCGGCTCGAATCCGCGACGAAAGAGACCAGCGGAGACTCTATGATCTATAAGCCCAGTTGCATCCAAACGCTCGATAACATTCCGAAGCACTCCAGTTTCACTTGCAGGCCACAAGCTCTCTAGTTTTGCCAAGAGATCGTCTCTGAACAGTGGTCTCCCATGTATACGAAGCGCGACGATGACTAGCCAAGCCAACTCGGCCATCGAGTCAATGTCCGGCCCTGCAGCGTCATCCCAAATGGTGCCGATCTTCTGTGTAACCCGCTGGAAATCCGAAACTTGAGCTGTAGAGAGACGATAGAGAGGTGTTGGCTCTCCTAGTGCGAAGGGCCGTCGCCGCTCGTCAGCAACTGCCACACCCATAGCTGTCAAGCGATGCAGTGTCTCGGTTAGGCTGATCGCGTGTGGATCTCCAGGGCGTTGCCGCATTTCTCGTTCCGACTCATGATAGTATCCCAGCGCGCGCAGTAGGTCATCTAGCAAGTCATCATCGGTGAACTGACGCTCGGCCTCCAAATGGAGAGCGATGTAAACAACCCAATTCTCCGTGACTTCGTCAACTTCGACACCTGCTGAATCGACAATCCGCTGTTCCATCTGATCCTCCTGTTGCCCTGGGATCATCGTGCTGGTTGGGATTCTAGTCCGGCAAGGGGTGGCTGTCACCCTAACTCAACCGGCTCCGACCACACCACGCCCGACGCACGCAAACGCTCAACATCCCCGCCGCGTCCAATCTCCTTGAGGATTTCGTCGGTTTCCTGGCCGGCGAGGACGCCGGGGCCGTAATCGTCGCGGCCGCCGGCCATCTTGGTGAGGGGTCCCCAGCGGCGCACGTCTCCCAGCCGGCGGTGATTGGCGACGGGGTTGAAGCCGTTGGCGAAGACGTGCTCGTCGTGGGTGAAGAAGTCTCCCACGCTGCCGGCGTCGGCGCGGACGCAGCCGACGCCGACGGCGGTCAGGCGGCGTTCCCACTCGTCGGCCGGGGCCTGCGTGAACAGCTCGCCGAGCGCAGTGTTCAGCGCGGACTCTTCGCCGCTCCTCGCATCGGCAAGATGGGGCGCGGCCTCTCGGCAGAAGGCTGACCACTCGTCGTCGGTGACGGCGGCGAGGAAGACCCAGCCCTCCGACGCCTCGTACAGGCGGTACCAGGGCGCGGTGCCGTAGAGTTCGCCGTCGACCAGTCGACGCGGCGGCTTGCCCTCGTACCGGAGGAAGTCGTCGCTGTTGGCGTAGGCGTTGGCGGTCAGCATGTTGACGTAAATCTCCTGGCCGACGCCGTAGCGACGCTGCGCGTAGAGACCCAGCAGCGTCGCCGACGCGACCAGCAGGCCCGTGTTGGGATCGGGATTGGCCTCGTTGGCGCGCATGAGCTGACGCGAGGCTTCGCGAATCTCCTCAATCGTCTCGCAACCGGCGGGCGGCATCGCCGAGCCGGCCTGGAACAGCGCCCCGCCGATTGCCGCGCCGGGAATCGGATGCGCCGACGGTCGGTGCGCGCCGGGCGCGTCCGGGCCGTAGCCGTTGGCCGAGACCCAGACGATTTCAGGATTGATCGCCTTGGCCGTCTCGTAGCCGATGCCGAGCCGGTCGGGAACGCCGGGACGGTAGTTGTGGACGATGGCGTCGGCCTGGGCGATCAGATCCGCGACGATCGCCTGGCCCTCGGGGTCCTTGAGGTTGATGCAGATCGATTCCTTGGCCGCGTTGGTCTTGGCGGCGAGCAGGCCGCGCAGCGGGCCGCCGCCCATGCCGCGGAACGGGTCGCCGCCGATCGGCTCGACCTTGATCACGCGCGCGCCGAGGTCGGCGAGCATCGAGACGCCGATCGGGGTCGCGATGATCGTGGCGAACTCCAACACCGTGAAGCCGTCCAGCGGCTTGCCCGAGGGAACCGCGCCGTTGGGCGTGGTCGTCATCGGGATGTGGCCGTTGCGGCCGTCACGTCTGGTCCAGGAGAACCCGTTCGCCTCGCCGACCACAGGCGCCGGACGCGCAATCTCGGCCGGCGTCTCGCGCAGGTGCGCGATCGGTCCGACCTGCTTCACGGGACCGAACGCGGGATCTTCGAGCGTGATCGTGTCGCCGTTGGCGGCCATGTCGAGGTTGTCGACCGCGTCGTGAGTGGACGTGAACGGCTCAGCGGCGACGTTGCCCTGGGCGCGGAAGATGTCCATCCATTCGTCGCAACTCTTCTCCTGCATCCGCTCGAGGATGCGGTCGCGCATTTCCTCGGTCGCCTCCGGCGTCCACTCGGCCTGACCGCCCTGCCACTGCTCCTCGGCGAACAGCAGGGTCAGGTCGGCGGCGTCCATGAAGGCGTAGAAGAGGTGCTCGAGCAGGTTGCCGAGCTGGATCCAGC
>JAPPBK010000274.1 GCA_026705105.1 Chloroflexota bacterium
CGGCCCCGTCGTTGTTGATGCCGGGCTGGGCGAAGGGCTGTTCGGCGGTGGGGTCCCGGAGCTCCGGTCACCCTGACCAGTTTCGAGGACGGCGTCCGCTACATGCGTTTCACCGACGCCGTCTGGGAGTCGTGGAATAGCGGCAGGAGCCAAGACCTCGAGCCGCTCGACTCGCCATGAACCGCATTGTCTCTCTGCTGCCGTCGGCGACCGAGATCGTCTGCGCGCTTGGCGCGGAGGACGAGCTGGTCGGTCGCTCGCACGAGTGCGATTTCCCCGCCTCGGTTCAGCATCAACCGGTGCTCACACGTCCTCGCTTCATCCCTGAGGCGAGCAGTATCGAGATCGATCGCCAGGTCCGCGAGTTGACGGCTGAGGCCCGCGCGACTGACGCACTGGGCGTCTACGACATCGATATGGCGCTACTGCAGGAACTGCAGCCCACACACATCGTCACGCAGACGCAGTGCGAGGTCTGCGCGGTCAGCCTCAGGGATGTCGAACGCGCCGTCGCGCAACTGACGAGTCTGGACACGCAGCTCATCCCGCTCGCGCCGAACGGCCTGAAGGACATCTGGGAGGACATCCGCCGCACGGCGGCTGCACTGGAACGCGGCAGCGCCGGCGAGGCGCTGATCGGGGCATTGCGGTCGCGGATCGCTGCGATACCGCGACTGAGCGAGCCGCTGCGCGTCGCCGTCATTGAATGGGCAGATCCGCTCATGACGGCGGGGCATTGGACCATGGAGATGATCGAGAGCCTCGGCGCCGTGCCGCTGATCGGCGAGCCGAACGGGCCCTCACTGCAATTCACCATGGACGAACTGGCCGCCGCTGATCCCGACGTGATCATCGTCGCGCCGTGCGGCTATGGCCTGGGCCTGACCCGCCGCGACACCGATTTGCTCGCCGCCTGCGGCGATTTCGTATCACTGCGCGCGGTTCGAGAGGGTCGTGTGGCGCTGATCGACGGCAATCAGTTCGTCAATCGGCCGGGACCGCGCGTCGTGGAGACCATGGAGATCCTGTCTGAGATCCTCAACATTGACGGCCCCTCATGGGGACATCAGGGTCCACACTGGCAACCATTCGCCTGATTCGCCTAGAGGGACTGAAGCCAGCCGACCAGGATCCTGTTGAGTTCGTCCGGCTGTTCCTGCTGGGTCCAGTGACCGCATTCTTCGATGTGGCCTCGACTCAAGTTGGGGATCCACTCCTCCATGCCCTCGGACATCGATGGCAGCAGGACGCCGT
This sequence comes from Chloroflexota bacterium, assembly GCA_026705105.1. Classification (GTDB taxonomy): domain Bacteria; phylum Chloroflexota; class Dehalococcoidia; order Bin125; family Bin125; genus Bin125. Next base: position 1,255 of record JAPPBK010000274.1, read on the forward strand.
CCTTGCCGGCGGTGACCATCAGCGCGGGCTGGGTGATGTCCCGGCCGTCGACGGCTGCTCCCCATTCCCAGTTGCGGCCGTGGTTGCGGTACCAGTTGAGTCCGCCGCGGAACCCGGACTTCTCGAAGGCGCTGACGAACGTATCGAGGTCGTCCTCGGTGAGCATGATTGAGCGCTCGGCGTCGTCGGGCAGGCCGACCAACAGGCCGCCGCGTTCGCGGACGCCGGAGGTCATACCGATCACGTCGAGCCGGTCTTCGGGTTTGGAGGTTCGCAGCATCAGGGTCATCGTGCGGCGCGCGTTGCCGCCGAGCTCGGCCTCGGCGACGCCTTCGTCCTGGAAGTAGAGCTGGTAGTCGAAACGGCCCGGATCGATTTTCATCGCGTCGAGCGGGTTGATCGGCGGCCGGCGACCGGCCGGCGTGTTGATCCCGGCGACCGCGTTGCAGCGCGAGGGGTGATGCTGGGCCATGTTCCAGACCACGGCGCCGCCCCAGTCGTGGCCGACGAAGACGGCGCTCTCGATCTCCAACGCGTCGAGCAGCGCGACCATATCGGCGCAGATCCGTTCCTGGGTGTAGTCCTCGATGTTGGGCGGCGCATCGGTGTCACCGTAGCCGCGCATGTCCGGCGCGATGGCGCGGAATCCGGCCTCGGCCACAGCCGGCAACTGGTGCCGCCATGAGTACCACAACTCCGGAAATCCGTGGCAGAAGACCACGGCCGGCCCTTCGCCGGCCTCGGCGATGTGCATGCTGATCCCGGTGGAGAGCTCCACCTGCTGGTGCGTGATCTCGGTCATGAAGCTGCCTCCGTGCCGGAGGCCGAGGATCGCCGCCGTGCGGCGTCCAACGCTGCCTCGCGGATGAACTGAATGACGTCCTCGTCGTCCTTGACGGCCGGGAACAGAGTCTCAAGTTGGTCGCGGTCAAAGCGTACCTCGAAGACAAATCCCCAATCCTCAGCCACTACGACATCGACGTCGTCGGGTTCGAAGTCGCCTAGGTACTCAGCGCGCTCAGTCTCCACCTCGCGTTCGACCTCAGGATCGAGCTTTGGTCTGGTCATCGCCCCCCTCGCCGTCTGTACCATGTGACTTCGTTGGACTTCGCA
>JAPPBK010000071.1 GCA_026705105.1 Chloroflexota bacterium
GACCGCCTCCGGCGCGCCCCATCAGATGGAGCGCGGCAAGACGGCGATGCTCACCGCCCTGGCCGGGATCGTGCTCGCGCTGGTCGCCTTCGGCGTGGTCGAACTGGTGATCGACGCGGTCTCCAACCCGGTCGTCACGATCGACACCCCGCCCGACCCGGCAACCCCCTAGCCGTTCCCTAGAAAGGAGGGCGCCTCATGGATGAACACGAGGTGCCGACCCACGTGCAGGCCGAGGACCGCGTCCTGCTCTGGTTCACCTTCCCCCAGATCGTGGCCCTGACCGCGGTGGCGGCGCTGGCCTACGGCGTCTACCAGGTCGCCCCGTTCGGACCCGAGGCGGTGCGCATCGGTCTCGGTCTGGTCTTCGCCCTGGTCGGTATCGCGCTGATCGTGGGTCGGGTCGGCGGCCGCCGTCTGCCGGCGGTGGCGGCCGACCTGATGCGCTTCAGCTTCGGGCCGCGGCGCTTCCAGGGTCCGCCGGTGCAGCTGGTCCGCCCGGAGCCGCCTGCGCCGCCGGTCAAGCGCTCGGCGGCGGAGCCGCAGCGCGAGGAGCAAGGCATCGCCGAGCAGCCGTCCACCCGGGCGACCGATATGCGGGCTGGCATTGCTACGCAGCTTGTCGCCTCGGTCGCCCGTCGATTCCGAGGTCGTGTGCGCAAGCTGGCCAACCGCAAGCGTTCGCCGCGTCCCAGGACGCGAGGCGAACGGATGCCGTTCAAGCCGCCCAACTGGTTCCGCAAGCGCCACCGCAAGCAGCAGCCGAAGCGCGAGTACGAGCAGGCCCGAGAGACCCTGGCCCGCCCGCGGGCCGAACCTGAATCCCAGGAGCGCGAACACCGAGTCGCTTGGTGGCCGCGGCTCCTGGGCGGGGCCGCCGCCCTGGCGGTGGTCGCCTCGGTCGTCGTCTGCTGCCCGCCCCTGGCCTCGGCCGATGAGGGCGAGCAGGAGACCTGGACTTCGGACGAGATCGAGTTCGACCCGCCCCCGCTGATCCCCGGCAGACGGCTGTTCATCGAGCGCCTGACCGTGACCGCGTCTGCGGCCACGGTCGTGCTCAAGGCGGCGGCCAACCTCGAGGTCGAGGTGCGCGCCTTCGGCGGCGCGGACGGCCGCGAGCCCAAGTTCCATCGCGAGAACACGCTGGGCACGGGTGGCCGTTTGAGCTACCTGCTGCCCTTGGACGGTCCGGTCCCCTCGTTCACCTTCGCCTGGCGGGATGAGCACGGCCAGGCCGGGGCGATTTCGCTCGCCGGCGATCAGCTGCCCTATCCGCTGCCTCAGGCCTCAGGCGAGCTCTGCGACCTGCGGCTGGTCTCGCTCGTCTGGCGCCCTGATCGGATCGAGGGCGGCCTGCGCTCCAGTTGTGTCGCGACGCTCGAGGAGCAGGTCGAACTGCAGACCACAGCTGGCCACCGCGCACTGAGCCAGACAGCGCTGCTCGAGGCGCAGGTCACCCGGGTCTCCGGCACGCTGACGGTCTCGGCCGGCGGGCACGAGACCACGGCCGTGTTCGTCCCCGACGGCGAGACCCGGTTCACGCTGGCGCAGCCGGCCGAAAGCGGGATCCTGGCCGTCGAGTTCACGACGGAGCTGAGCGCCGAATTGAGCATCGCGCTGCCGCCGCTCGTTCAGCTGACGCACCATCCGCGCCGGGTCGAGCGGCGCATCGAGACCGTCACCCTGACCCGTCCGGGTACGACTCAGACCGTCACGGAGACGATCATCGTCGCCGATCCTGACGGCAAGCCGATCCCCTGGACGGTCTCCACCACGCTCTCGATCCCGCCGGAAGATGTGCAACAGGACGTGACCCTGGAGATCGTGCACCCGGAGCATGTGCGGGCCGAGCTGGTCCAGCGCCCGGCGATGAGCAGAACGCGTTCGGAGTCGCTGCCCTTGGCTTCCGCGATCGCCTCCGACGACTCCTACCGCGCGCTGGTCGTGGAACAACAGCCGGAGCGTCCCGTGTCGATCCAGACGCGGCTCTCGCAGGCGGAGCTGGACGAGCTGTTCCAGATTCTGGGTTGGGGGCCGTGATGCTGCGGCAACTGATCGCGATCATCTTTCTGGGCGCGGCGGCGCTGCTCACGACCGCCGCCGCGCCCGAGGTCGAGGCGGCCGAGGAGGCGATGCTCGACGCCTTCGACGCGGCGCTCACCGCCGTCGCCTACGCCGCCTCAGGGCTGGCCCTGTTCGGGCTGGTCTGGGCCGGCTTCCTCCTGATGGCGGACGGCGCCGAAGGGCGCGGTACCCGCGCCCGCTCGGCCGTCTTCCTCACGATCGCCGGACTCGGCGTGGCGCTCTCGGCCAAGGGCCTGGCGGCGCTGATCTCGGCCGGCGTGATC
>JAPPBK010000472.1 GCA_026705105.1 Chloroflexota bacterium
TCAACTTCATCGAGGTCAACCCGCCTTCAAGTTGCTCCATCAACTCGACATCCGCCGCGGCGTCGCCGGACTCCTCGATCGTGATCCACAGCGCCGACCCCGACTCCTCACGCCCCGGACCGCGGGACCCCATCGGCGTCGGCTCGTTCGTCGGAGGCGGCGCTTGAGCGGCGGCGGGCGACGGCGGCGGCGTCTCCGGCAACGGTCGCTTCGGTTTCAGCATCCACGGCGGCGTCGGCGCCTCCTTGATCGGCGGGACCACGACCGGCGCGGAGCCGCCCAACGGATCCGGCGTAGCATCGGCGATGGCGGCTGTCGCCATCTGCTCGTTCCACGCCTCCACCGAATCCACCGCCAGGGTCAAGCGGTCCATCCGCACGCGGATGTTGACCCGAGTCACGACGATCTGGTTCGGTTGCCACAGCTCCCTGGTCAGCGCCCACTGATCGGGCCAGACCGTCACTTCGGCCGTGCCCGACAGGTCCTCCAACATCACCGCAGCGAACGGATCGCCCTTGCGCGTTGTCAACTGACGGACGCTGTTGACCAGGCCGGCCACGGTCTGCGTGTTGCCCGCCATCTCCTCGGTCAACTCCGACAACTGCGCATCGACCCGGCTCTGCAATGCCCGCGTGGCCGCCTGCAGCGGATGCTCCGACACGTACGCGCCGAGCAACTCGCGCTCCCAGTTGAGTTGCTCGTGCGGCGTGGCGTCCATCCCTTCCTCAAGCTCGACCGCCGGCGTCGGCGTCGCGACCTCGGCTCCGAACAGGTCGAACATCGACGTCTGCCCGCTGTCGCGAAGCTCCTGAGCCCGCCGCGCGCGCTTGATGATGTCCTCCGCCGCCGCCACCATCGCGCCGCGAGGCTCGATCGCATCGAACGCCCCCGTCTTCGCCAGCGCCTCCAGCGCGCGGCGATTCATCGACTTCGTATCTAGTCGCTCCGCCAGGTCGGTCGCGCTCAGGATCGGGCCGTGCTCCTTGCGCTCCTCGATCAACGGCTCGACCGCCGCCCGGCCGACGCCCTTGATCGTGCCCAGCCCGAAGCGGATCGCGCTGCGACCGTCGGCCATCTGCTCCAGGGTGAACGTCGCATCCGAGCGATTCACGTCCGGCAACAGCAGGGGGATGCCCATCCGCCCGCACTCGGCCGCCGCCTCGCGCACGCGGTCGCTGTTGCCCGACGCCGCGCGCATCACCGCCGCCATGTAGGGCGCCGGATAGTTCGCCTTGAACCACGCCGTCTGATACGCAATCGCGGCATACGACACGGCGTGCGCCTTGTTGAACGCATACCCGGCGAATGGCTCGATCAGCTCGAAGATCGTCTCCGCGTCTCGCTCCGTGTATCCCTGACGCACCGCGCCGCTGACGAAGTTGCCCCGCTCGGCCTGCATCACCGAGGCGATCTTCTTGCCCATCGCCTTGCGCATGATGTCCGCCTCGCCCAGCGTGTAGCCGGCGAACTTCCTGGCGATGTGCAACACCTGGTCCTGGTAGACGATCACGCCATACGTGTCGTCCAGGATCTCGCCCAGGTCGTCATGTGGATAGGTCACGTCCACGCGACCGTGCTTGCTCTCGATGAAGCGCGGAATGTGCTCCATCGGACCGGGCCGGTAGAGCGCCAGCAGGGCTGCGAGGTCGGGGATCGATGTCGGTTTGAGGTCTTCCACGACTCGCCGCATCCCGCCCGATTCGAGCTGAAACACACCGAACGTGTCGCCCGTCGCCAATCGCTCATAGGTCGCGCGGTCGCCGTCCGGCAGGTTGAGATAATCAACCTCCACGCCTTCGTGTTCCTGAACCAGCGCGACCGCCTCCTCGAGAATCGTCAGGTTCGTCAGACCCAGGAAGTCCATCTTCAGCAGCCCCACCGCCGCCACCTCGTCCATCCCCCACTGCGTCATCGGGATCCAGTCCCCGTCCGCCGACTCGTTCACCGGCCGCCGCAGCGGCACGTTCTCGGCCAGCGGCTCCTGCGAGATCACGACCCCCGCCGCGTGCGTCGACGTGTTGCGCACCACGCCGTTCAGACGCTGCGCGTATGACAGCAGCTCGGCCACGTTCGAATCCTCGCGCTGCGCCTGCTGCAGATCCTGCGACTGCTCAATCGCCTCCGCCACCTTGATGTTGAGCTGGTTGGGCACCATCCGCGCCACGCGGTCGGTGTCGCCCAGCGGTACGCCGAGCGCCCGCCCCGAGTCGCGGATTGCCGCTTTCGCCCCCAGGGTCCCGAAGGTGATGATCTGCGCCACCCGCTCGCGCCCGTACTTCTCCGCCACGTAACGGATCACCTCGTCGCGCCGATTGTCGGCAAAGTCCATGTCGATATCCGGCATTTCCCGACGCTCAAGATTGAGAAACCGCTCGAACACGAGATTGAACGCCATTGGATCGATGTCGGTGATGTCGAGGCAGTACAGCACCAGGCTCGCCGCCGCCGAACCGCGCACCGCCCTCGCGATCCCCCGACGCTTCGCGAACAGCGCAAAGTCCATCACGATCAGGAAGTACTCGGCGAATCCGGTCTCCTGGATCACGTGCAGCTCGTAGTCCAGGCGCTCGCGGTGACTCTCCGGTGGATTCCCGTAGCGCTGCTCGAGCCCGAGCCGGGCGATGTCGGTGAGATGCTCCAGCGCCGTCTTGCCTTCCGGGATGTCCGGCTGGGGCAGCATCAGGCGGCCGAACTCCATCGTCACGCCGCAACGCTCGGCCACGGTCTGCGTGTTGGTCACCGCCTCCGGCAAGTCCTGGAACGTCGCCAGCATTTCTTCCTCGGAGGTGAGGTAGAAGTCCTCCCCGTCGAAACGGAATCGCTTCTCGTCGGTGCGCACCGCGTTGGTGCCGATGCAGAGCAGCAGATCGTGCGCGTCGTGATCGCCCGGCTCGCAGTAATGCGCGTCCTGGGTGGCGACAACCGGCACCCGCAGTTCCTGCGCCATCTCGACCGTGCGCCGCAACATCGGCTCGAACTGGGGCAGCCCCGCATGTCGCTGGACTTCGAAGTAGTAGCGATCCTCAAAGACGTTGCGGTACCAGTCCACGACTCGGCGCGCTTCGTCGGCGTCACCCCGAATCAACGCCTTCTGCAGCTCCGACGACGGGCACCCGGAGAGCACGATCACGCCCTCCGAGTATTCGGCAAGCAGTTCTCGGTCCAGTCGCGGCCGATAGTAGAAGCCCTCGAGATGTCCCCGCGTCGAGAGCTGAATCAGATTGCGCCAACCCCGTTCGTTCTCCGCCAGCAAGACCAGGTGGTAGTAGTTCGACGCCGCCTCTCGACCGTACGACCGATCGTGTCGACTGCCCGGCGCGACATACGCCTCCATGCCCAGCACCGGCCGGACCCGCTCCGACTCGCAGGCCTTGTAGAACTCCACCGCTCCGTACAGATTGCCGTGGTCGGTAATCGCCAGCGCTTCCTGTCCCAGATCGCTCGCCCGTTTCGCCAGCGCCGGGATCTTCGACAACCCATCCAACTCCGAGTACTCGGTGTGCGTATGCAGATGAGCGAACATTGGAATCAGCTGTCCTTAACGGATCATTGCACGTTTGACCCGAACAGGTTCCGTCACTTCGCCCAGGTCGCGAAACCGCGGACCGGCGTGTTCGTGGGAAGCTGGTGGGATGGTCGTGGACGATACGTGGGCAAACGCCAGTCGATGTGGAAGTCCCTACGCCTCTTGGTCCAACTCGAACGCCGCGTGCAGCACCCGTACCGCTTCCTCGCCCCGATCGGCGTTGACCAAACAGGTGATCCGAATCTCCGAGGTCGTAATCAGCTCGATGTTGATTCCCGCCTGAGACAGCGAACGGAACATCGTCGCCGCGTATCCCGGCCCCGATTGCATCCCCGTGCCGATCAGCGACACCTTGACCAGGTCATGCTTGAACAACACGTCCGCCGCGCCGAGATCGTCGGCCAGGGGCCGGCTGATCTCGCGCGTCTCCTCCCAGTCCGTCTGCGAAACGGTGAAGGTGAGGTCGGTGAGCTGCAGTTCCGAGGCGTTCTGCACGATCGTGTCGACCGAGATGCCCGCGTCGGCCAACGGCCCGAACACCTGCGCCGCAATCCCCGGTCGGTCGGGAACGTGACGCAGTGTCACCGACGCCACGTCGCGGTCGAGGGCGATTGTTCGTACTCGATTCTCCGGTTCCATCTTGACCTCCCGCCGAATCGTGGTGCCGCCGCCGGAGCCGAACTCCGCTTGCGAGGACGCCACCAGGATTGGTATGTCGTAGAGCAGCCCCAACTCGACCGCTCGAGGGTGCATCACGCCGGCGCCCTGCTGCGCCGCCTCCAGCATCTCCTCCGAGGCGATGTCGCGCAGGCATCGCGCGTTCGGTTCGATCCGCGGATCGGTCGTGTAGATCCCCTGCACATCGGTGTATATCTCGACCCGCGACGCCCGCAACGCCGCTCCCAGGGCCACCGCCGAGGTGTCCGATCCACCTCGCCCCAGCGTCGCGTAGTCGCCCTGCGGACTCTGCCCCTGGAATCCGGCCACCACCACGACGCGGCCCAGGGCAAACTCCTCTTCCACGCGCCAGGTATCGATCCCGCGGATCCGCGCCCGGCCGAAGGAATCGTCGGTGAACACGCCCGCCTGCGCACCCGTCAGCGCGACCGCCGGGCAGCCCAGGTCGACCAGCGCCATGGTCAGCAGCGCGCTGGAGACCATCTCGCCGGTCACCATCAGCAAGTCCGTCTCGCGGCGCGGCGGCCGAGGATTGATCTCACGGGCGAGGGACAACAGCTCGTCCGTCGTCTTGCCCATCGCCGAGACGACGACGGCGATCCGCTCGCCCTCGGACGCGCTCGACGCCACGCGCCGGGCGACGTTCCGCAGCCGCTCGACCGAGCCGACCGAGGTCCCGCCGTACTTCTGCACCACGGTCACAGAATCTGCGCCCCGCCCGTGTCGATACCCGTCACGAATCCCGTACCGACAATCCCGCGCGCCGCGCCCGCCGACTCGAATGCCGCCTGCACGCTCGACGCCTGATCGTCGCCGGTCAGCGCCATCAGCGTCGATCCCCCTCCGGAGAGGTAGGCCGCAAACGCGCCCGCCGCCACGACCGCCTCGAACAGCTCGAACATCTCCGGGAACAGCTCCGAGCGGGGAACCTGGTGCAAGCGATCATAGACCGCCGTCTGCAGCGCATCCCAGGAGCCGGTCGTCAACGCGGCCACGAGCAGCGCCGAGCGACACGAGTTATATACCGCATCCTTGCGACTCAGCCTCTTGGGCAGCAGCGCCCGGCCCTTCTTGGTCGACATGTTGAAGTTGGGCGTGTAGCCCACGAATCGAAGCCCATCGGCCACGGGAAGCGCCACGCGCGACACCTCGGCGCCCGACATCGCCACCACCTGGCAGCCGCCGAACAACGCCGGCGCCATGTTGTCCGCATGGCCTTCGAGGTCCGACCCAATCTCCAGGATCCGCTGCGGTGAAATCTCGCCGCCAAGCATCGCGTTGGCCGCGACCAGTCCCGCGCCGCGGCAGGCGGCGCTGGCGCCGAGTCCGCGCCCGAGTGGGATCTCGGCCTGGACCGACACCTCGATCTCTTCGGCGTCGGGCCGCTCCAGACCGAGTTCGCGGTACACCTCACGCACCGCCTTGCGCACGTGCCGCGACATCGGCGAGCGCTCGCCCTCGTCGCCGCTGGCGATTGCCACCGTCACCGTGGCATAGCGCTGAAGCGCAACGCCGACGGCGTCGAATCCGGTGCCCAGATTCGCCGTCGAGGCGGGCACGCGGACCGTGATCGGTCCTCGCGGCTCGATCGCCTCAGCGTGCTCCGGCCAGGTTTCTACAGCCATCGCAGCCCATTCTATGATCGCTCCCGCCGTCCATCCAACCACCTGTTCACAAGCTCCAACGCCTCGCCCAACACCTCGGCGGCATCCTGTCTGCCATCAATCACGCAGACTCGTTCCGGCTGCTCGGCCGCCAACTTGCGGAACCCGGCATTGACCCGCTGGTGGAAGGCGAGGTCCGCGTCGCCAATCCGATCCGCCTGCGATGATCGAGCCCGCGTGCGGGCCAGGCCCAGCTCCGCCGGGATGTCCAACACCAGCGTCAGATCGGGCGACAGGCCCTGCGTCGCTTCTCGATTCAGCGCCGCGAGCCGCTCCAGGTCCAGGCCCCGTCCGTAGCCCTGATACGCCAGTGTCGAGTCGGAGTAGCGATCGCTCAAGACGATCTCGCCCGCCTCCAGTGCCGGAGTCAAGATCTCGTGCACGTGCGACGCTCGAGCCGCCAGGAACAACCAGGTCTCGTCCCAGTCACTCATGGAGAGCTCGGGATCCAGTACCAGCGAGCGCAAGCGAGTGCCGAGTGTGGTGCCGCCCGGCTCGAACGTCAGCCGCACCGCACGCCCGGACTGCCGCAGGCAGTCCGTCAACGCTCGGGCCAGCGTCGTCTTGCCGGCGCCGTCTCCACCCTCGACGGTGATGAACGCGCCCGGCAGGTCCTCAGCCGGCATGGATCCGCACCCGCCGATTCGGCTCGCGCCCCCGACTGACCGACTCCAGCGCCTGATCGCTCGCCAGCTGATGCTGCAGCTTGCGGATGTACGGATTCTGCGGCGCCAGGTCGACCGACGACTGCCGCCCGGCGTGAATCTGGGAAATCGCTTCCTCCGCCTCCGACAATGCAGCGGTCACACTGTCGTTCGGCGCATCGCTCTTCGACAGCGCCCGCAGGCTCTTCTCCATCTGCAGCACCGTGTTGTGCTTCAGCACCACCACCGGCAGCCGGCGCGATTCGGCGAGCCGCAGTTCGGGCGGCCGTCGACGGAAGCCCGCTCGCAGCGTCATCACGACATCCGCTTCCTCAACTCGCTCCGCAATCGAGACGTTGGCGTCCGTCTCGCGAATCGCTTCGCGCAGCCGTGACAGCGATACGCCCAGCGGATAGACCTTGCGATGCGGTCCCGACGCCGTGTTCGAGGGCCGCGAACCGCGCCGCCGCCGCAATGGCGCCTCGTGGGCCGATCCGTTGCCGAACGATGCGCCACTGCCTCGACCGTGTCCGTTGCCGAACTCGCGATTGAAGATGTCGTTGTTGGATGGCTCGAGTCCGAGTCCGTCGCCGACTGCCACGCTCGACTCCATCGCGTCCGACGAGGTGTGCAACGCGCCGTCGTCGTCGACTTCACGAATCTCCGCCGCGACCGACTCGCCGCGCAGCAACGCGTCTACCGTATGGCCGATCTCCGAATGCACCGCCACGCGAGTAAACGACTGAATCTCGACCAGCACCTCAAAGGTTGGCGGCGCTTTGCGTTCCAGCACCGACTTGCGCGTCCCGCGCCGCCGCGCCTCCTCGTCCGACAGCGTCACCGTCTGGATCCCACCGATCAGATCGACCAGCGTCGGATTCAGCATCAGGTTGGCCAGCGTGTTGCCGTGCGCCGTGGCCACGAGCTGGACGCCGCGTTCCGCGATCGTGCGCGCCGCCTGCGCCTCCAACTCGGTGCCGATCTCGTCAATCACGATCACTTCCGGCATGTGGTTCTCGACCGCTTCGACCATCACCGAGTGCTGCAGCTCGGGACGCTCCACCTGCATCCGCCGCGCCCGTCCGATCCCGTCATGGGGTATGTCTCCGTCGCCGCCGATCTCGTTCGACGTGTCGACGATCACGACCCGCTTGCCCTCATCCGCCAGCACCCGCGCCGCCTCGCGCAGAATCGTCGTCTTGCCCACTCCCGGCCGACCCAGCAGCAGGATTGAGTTGCCCGCCTTGACGAAGTCCTCGATCACCGCCACCGATCCGGAGACGGCGCGGCCCACGCGCATCGTCAACCCGACGACCTCGCGCTGCCGATTGCGAATGCAGGCGATCCGATGCAGCGTGCGGGGAATGCCGGCCCGGTTGTCGGCGCCGAAGTCGCCAAGCTGCGACACGACCAGCTGCAGTTCAATCTGCGTCACCTCCGATTCGCGCAGCTCGACCTCGCCCTCCAGGTAGCGGGCATACGGCCGCCGCCCCAGGTCGAGCACCACCTCCAGCAGCTCCTCCGCCTCCCCGCTGGAGCAGACCGCGCGTCGGATCCCCTCCGGCAGCGTCGACAGCAACGCGTCCAGATCATCGCTGCGCGACTGCTGAGTCAATGTCGCCACTAGCCGGACCCTCCTGCGGCCGCTGCCGCCGAACGCCCAGCGGCCTTTGTCGCCGAACGCGAAGTCTTCGCCGACGCATAGGCCTCGCACATGCCCACAAACCGCTCGTGCAGACGATTGTCTTCGGTCAGTTCCGGGTGAAAGGTCGTCGCCATCAGCGAGTCCCACTGAACCGCGACCGGCTCGTGTCCCTGCTCCGCTCCCAGACGCAACAGCACCTCCACATCCTCCGCAACCGAGCGGATGCGCGGCGCGCGAATGAATATCGCATGCAGCGGCCCGCCGCCCAACGCTCCCGAAGACAGGTCGGCCTCGAACGAGTCAATCTGTCTGCCGTAGGCGTTGCGCTCCACGGTCATGGGCATCAGGTGCAGCCCCGGTCGATCGAGCGTGACAATCTCTTCGGCCAGCAAAATCGCCCCGGCGCACGTGCCCCAGATGGGAAGTCCCTCACGTCCACGTTCGATGATCGGCTCGCGCAGGCCATAGGCGATCATCAGCCGGGCAATCGTCGTGCTCTCGCCGCCGGGGATGATCAGTCCGTCGACGCGGTGCAACTGCTCGACCGTGCGCACCTCGAGCACATCCGCGCCCACACGCCCGACTGCGGCCGCGTGCTCGGCGAAATCTCCCTGCAGGGCCAGCACCCCGACGACCACCGAACCCGAACGCTCCGCCCCGCCCGCGCTGTGCGTAGTCAACTCTGTCACCAACTCCATTCCCTCGCGGGTTCCGTTCACCATCCCCGCTTTGCCAGGATTTCGGACTCGGGAATCTTGTCAATCTCGAGCCCGGGCATTGCGTTGGGCAGATCGGTCGACACCTCTGCCAGGATCTCGTCGTCCTCGTAGTGCGTCACCGCGCGCACAATGGCGTTCGCCATCCGCGCCGGTTCCTCCGACTTGAAGATGCCGCTGCCCACGAACACGCCGTCCGCGCCCAGCCGCATCATCAGGGCCGCATCCGCCGGAGTCGCGACCCCGCCGGCGGCAAAGTTGACTACGGGCAGGCGACCCATCTCTCGCGTCTGCCTGACCAGCTCGACCGGAGCGCCGATGTCGCGTGAGTAGCTGACCAGCTCCTCATCGCCCATGCTCTGCAGCCGGCTGATCGCGCCCTGCACCGATCGCATGTGCCGCACCGCTTCGACGATGTTGCCCGTTCCCGCCTCGCCCTTGGTCCGAATCATGGCCGCGCCTTCGGCGATTCGGCGCAACGCTTCGCCCAGGTCGCGACAACCGCAGACGAACGGCACTGCGAATTCGTGCTTGTTGATGTGGAACGACTCGTCGGCCGGCGTCAGCACCTCCGACTCGTCGATGTAATCGACGCCCAGCGCCTCGAGGATCGACGCCTCGACGAAGTGCCCGATTCGCACCTTGGCCATCACCGGAATCGACACCGCGTCGATGATCCCACGAATCAGCGACGGATCCGACATCCGCGCAACTCCGCCGGACGAACGAATGTCGGACGGCACTCGCTCGAGCGCCATTACCGAGCACGCGCCCGCTTCTTCCGCGATCCGCGCGTGCTCCGGCGTCACCACATCCATGATCACGCCGCCCTTGAGCATCTGCGCCAACCCGGCCTTGACGGTCTGCGTTGCCGTTTCAATCACCATCGCGTCACCCCTCGCGCTTGCATTCGTGGCCAGTCTATCGCGCTCAATGTGCGATCATCTGCGGCGCGGCCTGAGCCGAGCCGTTCGTGAATCCTTGTGTATCGGAGTTGCAGGCGCCGCCTAGGCGGTGGCGATGGCGGACTCAAGTTCCTCCACCTCGGTTCCGCCCGCCATCAGATACGAGAGGCTCTCCAGCGTCAGCGTCTCGCTCATTCGATCCTCCACCAACCGCCCACGCTGGAAGACCAGGAATCGATCGCCCACCCAGAACGCATGCTGCGGCTTGGGCGTGACCAGGACGACGGCCGTGCCGCGCTGCGCGGCGCGGCGAATCAAGCGCAACACCGCGCCCGATTGCCGCACGCCCAACGCCGATGTCGGCTCGTCCAGGATCAACACACGCGCCCCGTAGTACAGCGCCCGCGCGATCGCCAGGCCTTGCCGCTCGCCGCCCGACAGCGTGTGCGCCGCGCGATCCGGATCGCCCAGGTCCACGCCCAGCTTCTCCAGTTCGGACTGCATGGCCTGCTTCGCGTATGCCACGTCGAAGCGCTGGAAGATGCCCCAGCCCTTGATCGGTTCGGCGCCCATGAAGAAATTCCGCCATAGCGACATCAACGGCGCCAACGCCAGGTCCTGGTAGACCGCCACAATGCCCTGCGACCGGGCCTGCCGCGGCGAACTGAACTCCGTCGCTTCGCCGTCCAACAGGATCTCGCCGCTGCTGGGCGCGATCAGCCCGCACAACATCTTGATGAACACCGACTTGCCCGCGCCGTTGTCGCCGACCACGCAGGTCACTTCGCCCGCGCGCAGCGAGACGCTTACGTCGTCCAGCGCCAGGACCGAGCCGAACCGCCGGCCCAGACCCCGCACCTCCAGCACCGGAGGCTCCGAGGACTCGGCCCGTATCTGTTCCCCACCCGGCGTCGCGGCAGGGTTCGATTGCCCAGCCATCGCGGCGCTGGCGCCGGCCTCGTTGCCGGGCGGACTCTCGGTTGTCTCGCTTGTCATTTGCGCTCCAACTCCAGTCGGCTAACCCGACCTCGCGGTTCGCACCCGCTCGCCGACGATGTGGTTGATCAGGGTGGCGACCAACAACAGCACGCCGAGGAAGGCCCAGCGCCAGTCGGAGTTCCATCCCGCGTGGGGAATCCCGACGAACGCAATCCCCCAGATCAATGCCCCAATCGCCGGTCCGACCGCCGATCCGTAGCCGCCGGCCATGCGGCAGCCGCCGACCACCGCGGCAATGATGTAGAAGAACTCCTGGCCCACGCCTTGCCCGGCCTGCACCGAGGTGTAGCGAATCGCACTGCTGACGCCGACGAACCAGGCCGCGCCCGCAGTCAGCATGAACAGCCCGATCTTGGTGCCATTGACCGGTACGCCGACCGCGCGCGCCGCGTCCCGGTCGCCGCCCGACGCAAAGATCCAGTTGCCGATCTTGGTCCGCCACAGGATCCACGTCGCGATCAGGATGAACGCCGCCCACCAGATCAGCGACACGCGGAAGTCGGACGGCGCGGTGCCAAACACCGTCGCCACAATCGTGTGCAGCGAGTCGTATCCGCCGGCGTCGTCAATGTTCTCGATCAATGCGTCGCCGGTGAAGTGCTTGGACAGCGCGACGTTCGCTCCGCGCAGGCCGAAGAAGGTTCCCAGCGTGATCACAAACGAGGGAAGCCCGGTCCAGACGACGAGCACCCCGTTCCAGAGTCCCAGCGCCAGACAGACCAGCAACGAGAGAAACACGGCCACCCACAGGTTCATTCCCCACTCGGTCGCCATCACGCCCAACAACGCCCCGGCCGTACCGACCATCACGCCGGCAGACAGGTCGAACTCGCCGCTGATCATCAGCAGACCCACGGCGACCGCGATGATCCCGTACGGCCAGGCGGTGTCCAGCACTCGGGCGATGGTGGGGACCTCCAGCATCGCGCCGGAACTGGCGATGCTGAAGAAGATGAACAACAACGCCGCCGCCACCAGGGAGCCAAGCTCGGGACGCAGAACCGCGGTTCTCACCCATGGGCGCGCATTGCCGTATGCCGGTAGCTGCAATAGTGACACCGCGCCCCCTATTCTCAAGCGGATTTCCGCAATTTACTCGGTTTCCTCGGTCGATTGCCCGCCGGCGCTGCTCAGCGCCTGGCTCCGCTGCGTGGCGGCGCGTACGCGGTCGACATTTCCCTCGTCCACGAACCCGGGACCCAACAGCACGCCCCGGCCTGCAATCCACTGCAAGAGCGCATCGGCCAACTCATCGCCCTGCGTGCGATGCGAGTACTGCGTCAGCCTCGAGTACGCGACCGGAAGGTAGCCCTGGAGATAGGGCTGCTGGTCGACAGCGAACAACACCGCTCCGCTCTCGATCGCGTCCAGGACCAGATCATTCAGTTCGAACACCGCATGCACAATCGGGCGCGTATCCGTCTCACGAATCCGATCAATCGCGTCCGTCGCCTCGCTCATCAGCCGCGTGTTCATCGTCAACACTGCGTCGATGGACGGCTCCGCACGCATCGCCGCCTCGAGCCGATCGCCCACGGGTCCGTCCGGATCGACGAATAGCTCCGTCAGCGCGTCCAATCGCTGGCCCGCCCGCGAACATCGCGTGTCGAGCGCCACGTTCCGTTGTTCGTGTTTGACGCAGAGCAGGTGTGTGGCTCCGGCCTCCTTGAGCCGATCACCGACCGCCAATCCGGCCACCGTCTCGACCTGTCCAAAGTACGAATCGACGCCCAACTCGGCTCCGATCGCGTCGCCGGCATTGATCACGTACACGGTGACGCCAATCAGCAGGGCGTCGCCCACCACTTCGGTCACCGGGTCCGGGTCCGACAGGCTCACGACGATCACATCAAAGCCCTGTTGCACCGCTTCGTCGATCAATCTCACGCGCTCGCTGCCGTCGGGCGTGGAGCGCCAGAACAGGTTGACGTCAAACGTCCGCGCCGCGTCTTCCGCTCCGGACCGAACCTCTTCCCAGAATGGATCCTCGGGCGTCCCGTGCACGATGATCGCGACCGAGATTGGCGCCGCGTCATCAAGGACCAGTCGCTCCCTCGCCGCCTCATAACATGCGCTAGCGATCAGCGCCGCCGTGACCCCCGCCAGCGCCAGCACCAGGGGCCAACGACCGCTGCTGCGTCCACTCGCGCTCAGGAACCACTCGACGATCATCATTCGCCGCCCAACTGCGGGAACCGGCGGGCGTTCGACTGATCGACGAAGCCCGGACCCGTGACCAAGCGACCCGAGGCGGCCCAGCGAATCATGCCGCTGAGTACTCCCTGAGTCTCCACGGTCGGTTCCAACGAGAAAATGTAGGCGTACATGATTGGCAAGAATCCTTGCAGGTAGGCCTGCTGGTCGACCGCGAACAACACATCACCCGCCTCGATCGACTCCAGAACCGCGGGCGACACGTCGAATGTGGCCAGTCGCGCCGGCGAGCCGGACGACGCAATCGCGTCCAACGCCAGCTCGGCGATGGTCGAGTTGAGCGCCAGCACACCGTCGATGCTCTCATCGGCCTGCAGCACCGCGGCGATCTCTCCCGACGTCGAGATTCGGTCCGCCGTCCCTGTCACGAACAATCGTTGCATCGAACCGCCGGCCGCCTCCATCGCCAGGCCGGCATTGGCGCAACGCGACTCCAGGCCGACGTTGCCGGCTTCGTGGATCAGGCAGAGCAGATTGGTCACACCTTCCGCCGCCAACCGCTCGCCGGCGCCCAATCCGGCCACCCCGTCCGGCTGACCGAAGTGCGTCACTGCACCGAACTCCCGGCCCCGTTCTTCGCCGGAGTTGATCGTCATGACCGTCAAGCCGGCGCTCACCGCCGATCGAATCGAGTCTTCCAGCGCGTCCGGGTCCGCGAGCGAAACGATCAGCAGGTCATAGCCGAGCGCCACGACGTTGTCGACCAGACGCACCTGCTCGTTTACGTTGCCGTCGCCGTCGTACAGGAGCTCGATGCCAAACTCGCGCTGCGCCGCAAACGCCCCCGCCGCCACTTCGTCCCAGAACGGATCACCGATCCCGCCGTGCGTGATCATCGCCACCCTGATATCGGTCTCCGGCAGTGCGCCCGTGCCAGCGATCAGCGCCGTCTCCCGGTCGACCCGGCAGACGTAGGCGGCGACCATGGCCAGCGCGACCAGACCGGCCAGCACCGCCCAGCGCAACCAACCCTCATTCGCCAGTCGCTCGATCCGTCGAACCAACGCGCTGCCTCGTCCCCATACCGCCGCACGGAGTGGTGATCGCCGTGATCATCGGCAGGACAACGACACTTGCGTGGCCGTGCCTCGTCCGATGACCGTTAGGCTATCAACCATGCGCATCGGCCTCATCTCCGACACCCACGTGCCCGAGGCGGGCACCGAGTTGTGGCCGCAGCTCTGGGAGCGCATCGCAACCGCCGACGTGCTGCTGCACGGCGGCGACATCCACGACATCGCGCTGATCGACAAGCTCGAACAGGTGGCGCCGATCTACGTGGCCCGCGGCAACGGCGACGACGGCTCCGGCGGCCGTCCGGTCCAACCCGACGACCCGCGTCTGCGCGAGGCCTGGAACCTCGAGTTCGAGGGCTTCCGCTTCGGACTGACCCACGACATGGCGCTGCCCGAATGGCCGCCGTATCGGACCGTCGAGTCGATGATGGACCACTACTTCGGCAGTCCCCGACACGTCGTCGTGCATGGCGACACCCACGTCGCCTCGATCGAGACCATTCGCGGCGTGCTGTTGATTAACCCGGGCAGCCCGATGTACCCCCGCAATCTCGACACCCGCCTCGGCACCCTCGGCTTCATCGAGATCGAGAACGGGCGCTTGCACGCCTGGCTCGAACAACTCGACGAGCACGGCTCCCACGTGATCCGCGAGCAGCCCAAGTACGTCTACTGACGCGCCGGCGGCGGCCTGCTGGTTGACCAGCCTCGCTGCGCAGCGAATACGCTACGGACATGGCAGGTATCTCGGTCCTCGTTCCCTTCGACCGCTCGCCCGAGGCGCGCCGCGCGCTGGAAGTCGCCCTGCAGCTCGCACGCGTCGAGCGGCGCAAGTCGCGCGTCCATCCGATTTACGTCGTCGAGGTCGACCGCGCCTATCCCGTGGACAGCGACCTGCCGAGACCTTCCAGCGCCAGC
>JAPPBK010000190.1 GCA_026705105.1 Chloroflexota bacterium
CGACCAAAGTGTCCTGTCGTTTCAGACTAGCGCTCGCCCGCGACCGGTCCCTGCATCACTCCGGGACGAGCTTGAGGATCGGACCTCTGAAGACGAGCACGTAGATTTCGCCCTCGTTGTCGGAGGCGAACGAGGCGATCAGCGAGTCGGACTCCATGATGACGTCCCGCGCCCAGCCCGTCTGGGCGCGGTCGTCCGGTCGGAGACCCCAGATCGTGCCCGAGCAGTAGTCGCCAAAGATGTAGACGCCCTGCAGCTGCGGCAGCGCCTCGCCTCGGTAGACCAGTCCGCCGGTGACCGAGCAGCCTTCGTCGTGACCGTAGGTCGCGACCGGCGCGACGGCGTTGGGCAGGGCGGCGCAACTGTCCTTGCTGCGGAAGCACTCGCCGCCCTCGAACACATTCCAGCCGTGGTTCTCGCCGGCATCGACGATCGCGATCTCCTCGACCCGGTCCTGGCCGACATCGCCGACCCAGAGCAGATCGGTCGCCGGATCGAAGGTCATGCGCCAGGGATTGCGCAGTCCGTAGGCCCAGATTTCGGGACGCACGCCGGCGATCCCGAGGAACGGGTTGTCGGTCGGGATGCGGTACCGCGTCGAAGCGTCGATGTCGTTGACGTCGATGCGGATGATCGCGCCCAGCAGGGTTTGGCGGTTTTGACCGTGACCCTGCGGGTCGTTGGCGGCGCCCCCGTCGCCGAGGCCGAGGTACAGCATCCCGTCTCCGCCGAACCGCACCGCGCCGCCGTTGTGGTTGGCGAATGGTTGCTCCACCTCGATGACGATCAGTTCATAATCGATCAGCGCCGCGCCGTCGCGCAGCTCGAACCGCGACAGGCGCGAAACGTTGGTCCCGCGCGGGGAGTAGTACACGAACAGATAGGGAGCGTCGGGGTACTGCGGATCGAGCGTCATGCTGAGCAGGCCGCGCTCGCCTCCGAACGCGACTGCTTCAGTCAGGTCGAGCACGCCGAACTGGCGGACCTCATCGCCGTCCTCGACAAAGCGGGTGATCGAGCCGCGCTGCTCGGCGATCAGCAGCGAGCCGTCGGGCAGAGGAAGCAGCTCGATCGGCTGCTCGAACTGGTAGCCGCCAAGGATCGGTCGAAGCGTCGGCTCGGGCGGCGCAACGGGCTGTTCGACTGTCTGTTGTTGTTCGGCGACTGCCGCCGCTTGCTGCTGGACCGCCTCGTCTTGAGGCTCCTGGTTGGCGGCTTCGCGCGATTCGGCTGCCGGCTGCGCCGGTTGCTCCTGCTGCTCGACCTGCGCTTGTTCTGCCGGTTGTTCAGGTTCCGAGCTGCGCGGCTGCGCCGGTTGGTCGTCGCCGCAAGCGGCGAGCAGAAGGATCGCGGAGACGACGATGGCCAGAAGGGCGGGGAGCCCCCCTCCGTCACTTCGTGACACCTCCCCCCGCTTCGCGGGGGGAGGAAAAATTGGGCGGCGCGATACCCTCTCGCGTTTGGCAAGGGGAATGGGATCGAGGGGCTCGCCGCTAAGAGGCCGGTTCATACCGAAGCAGCGTAGTCTCGGTGCCCGGCAAATCCTCGAAGACCGGCTGCACTCTCATCCCGACCGCAATCTGATCTTCATCCACATTGACCAGCGTCGATGTCAGGCGCGGGCCCTCGTCCAGCTCCACCACCGCGATGATCTGCGGCTCTTCGCCGGCGAAGTCCGGCGCGGTGGGGCGTCGGGCGATGGTGTAGGTGTAGAGCGTGCCCTCGCCGGAGATGTCGCGCCACTCGAGGTCATCGGCCAGCGTCAGCGGCGCGTGCGAGCGGGGATAGAACACCCACTGGTCGCTCGAGGGCGAGTACTGGATCCGCACCTTGCGCTCGCGCAGGCCGTCCCAGAATGGCTGCGTGCGGGGAATCGGCGTGGGCAGCGGGCGGCTGCCTGCCTGGTCGGACTGGTCGGCCATCAGTCGCCCTCCAGGATCAGCGCGACCTGTTCCGACATCAGGCCGCCGTTGCCGGTGATGAAGGCGACATCGGCGTCGGGTACCTGGTGGCCTTCGGCGCGGCGCATGACCTGGCGAGCGCCTTCTGTGATGTGCGACATCCCGCCCGCGAGCCCGGCCTGTCCGAAGCCGAGCTGTCCGCCGTGCGTGTTGCAGGGGAAGTCGCCTCGGAACGACAGGTCGTGCTCGCGCACGAACGGCTGGCCCTCGCCGCGCGGACAGAATCCCGCGTCCTCGATCGTCATCAGGACCGTGATCGTGTAGCAGTCATAGACCGAGATTAGGTCGACTTCCTCTCGCGAGCGGCCGGCCATGCTGAACGCCTGGTCGGCAGCCGGGATCAGTGCGGTCGAGAGCAAGTCTTCGGCGTAGGTCGGGG